>JAAUOQ010000236.1 GCA_012034795.1 Leptolyngbyaceae cyanobacterium CRU_2_3 | reverse complement strand
AAAACACCTGGATACTGGATCAAGATAAACTTGTTGTCTTGCATAACAGGTTTTCCTTGCTGCATCTTCAAATATTGAGATGGCAAGTTACGATCCCGTTCCGCTAGCCATTCTCTGCCATTTCTTCCGGCTTGTTCAGCCTTTAGATATTTGATCAAGAGTTTTGGAATCCGAAAAGCAGTAACCCTATAATGCAACACTGCTACCAGTTCTACAAAGGTTGCAATACTTAAGCAAATTAGTGTGACCCAGTGAAAAGGCTCATTCTGCCAAACAACACTCCAAAGTCCCCTAAGCGATTCCATCATATCCATCACTTGTGTCTCCTTGCGATATAGTGAATCCTATTAACGGCGTTGAAACTTGTTGCGTTCTGCTGGGGTGAAAGCATTCTTTGCAACTCTTACAGGCAGATGGGCTGCATCTGTTCTTCCCGCAATGCGCTCGCGTAATTGTAATCCGTATAGAGGTTCCTCCCCTACTTCTGAATCGATCACAAGATAAACTTGATCTGGGGCGAAATCTCGCAGCAACCTGATCTGTAAGCAAGTCTTTAACGCTCTCGCTCCTGTTGCAAAAGGTGAAGTTTCACCAAACAATTCACGGGCATTCTTCCATACTTGATTGACAGCCTCAATTTCTCTGACAAGTTGTTCTAATGAAGATCGCGGGATATGCATCACAAACCAGAAGAAGAATACTGCAAAGGCTTAAAATCTAATATTGGCTAAGATCGGCTTTATCCCTCCCAATTCCAGGGGATTTTGAGACAACAGTTAGGTCAAAAGTCTCCTAGAATTGGTGGTGGACAACGATTATCACTTTTCAAATATCCTCAAAGCTCTTGGCTTTAGTTTGCCCAGAGGGTTCATGTAGCTAACAAATTTTAACTGAGGTAATCAGCGAAGATATTGAAGGTTGGCTAAAAGAAGCTTCTTTAATCTTGACTGTGCGAACTTATAATTCCGTTGCAGGGCAAGGCTTTCCGCCTAGATTTGCTTCTTTAGAATGACCGATTGTCCGCGAAGCATAGCCTTCGTAGAGGCAGAGAAACAAATCAAGCGCTTTGATCACTAACATGCAGCCAACGCAAATTGGGCAGTTGCTTCCCAAAGAAACTGTGAAAAACACTATTTTTGCAGCGATGCGGTGGTCTTGGGCAACACTTTCGGCAGGTCGATCACAAACTTTGTACCCTGCCCGACTACAGAGTCGCACCAGAGTTTACCACCATGCTTCTGGGTGACAATTTGATAACTTAAGGATAAACCCAAACCAGTTCCTTTACCAACGGCTTTAGTTGTGAAGAATGGATCAAATATTTTAGAGCGAATAGACTCTGGAATCCCCAAGCCATTGTCAGAGATGGCGATCGCTACTCGGTTTTCATCAGTACAATAAGTCCGAATCCAGATGATATTGGGATGAGCGACAATATCCTGGAATGAACGACCTTGATTTGACTCTTCCAGTGTATCAATAGCATTGCTCAAGAGATTCATCAACACTTGATTGAGTAAACCCGCATAGCATTCCAGCAATTCCAAGGAACCATATTCTTTGATGACCTGAACTTCTGGGCGATCGACTGTCGCCTTCAACCGATGCTGCAAAATCACCAATGTACTGTCAATTCCTTCATGAATATCTACCGCTTTCAACTCTGTTTCATCTAGCCGGGAGAAGTTCCGTAATGAAGACACAATAGAACAGATGCGGTCAGTCCCAATCCTCATAGACTGAAGAATCTTGATCAGATCTTCCCTTAAAAAATCAAGTTCAAGTTCGTCTAATTCTGCTTGTAGGGCTTGGGGCGGATCAGGGTAGTGTTGCTGATAAGCTTGCAATATGCTCAGTAAACTTTGAGTGTACTGAGATAGAGGCGCTAAGTTGCCATGAATGAAAGTCACTGGATTGTTGATCTCATGGGCAACCCCAGCCACCATTTGACCCAAGGCAGACATTTTTTCGCTCTGAAGCATCTGAAACTGCGTTCGGTTGAGAGTTTGCAGCGTTTGCTCTAGAACAATATTCTTTTCGTTTAATTCTTCAGTTCTCTGCTGAACTCGAACTTCCAGAGTTTCATTGGTTCTGGCTAATTCCGCAAAGGCTAACCGCAGCTTGTTCTCTGCTTGCGTTCGTTCGGCGATTGTTGCTGTCAGAACCAGGATAGTCAGTGTAATGACACCAATAAACGATTGCAGTTGAATCAACGATGGGTTGAGATCTGCATCTGCAAACCCACCTTTGCCGTTAACGGTGGCAATAACCGCGATCGCCGCCACAATCAAGGTGAATAGGGTTGCACCCGGTTGTCCGAAGCGAAAAGCAGACCAAAGCACAATTGGAATCAACATATATTCCAGGTGATATTTCTCGGCAAAGATAATCTTGCTAATTAGCATGATCAGTGCCACTAATAGGATGATTTCCAAGATCAACCCAGCACTTAACTGGATTGAGTTCTTGAGAAAGCCCCGCCCATCCGGAGTATTTTCCAATGATCTGATCCGAAACTGAAGGATAACCATTGCTGGATGAGCGGTCGGTTTTTCTGAAATAATTGTTCCCAACTGAGCAGAACTGGAGTAACGATGAAAATTCCCGAAACATTAGAAACCCACCAGGTTAGCCAGACTGTTCCATAAATTGTCCAAGGCACCTTACCGCTCAACGCCAGGCAGGTGACCCCAAACGTTGCATTGACCACCGGACTGACAATGCCAGTCAAAATCAAAAATTTGAATACATCAAGAACCCGTGCTAATGGATAGCGAGAGAGGGTAGATTTCGCAGCAGAAAAGCACCCAACAAAGTCCCTAAAGTGGTGCCGATCGCAATTCCCAGAACTGGCAGCGTTGAAATCAGCAGAGATAAAATACTTGTTGAATCTTGGAAAGCCCAGAAGTTCGCGAGAAATGAACCCAACAGAACCCCCCAGCCGATCCAGTTGCCAAATAACAGTACCGCTCCTACGGCCATTCCATCCGGTGGCCAAACTGGCGTTACATCCTGCGGTGTGGAGGCAAGGTGGCGCGAAATCTCTGCCATTGCATAGTAGGCGATCGCCAACATAACAATGCCCTTTATCCGCTTCAAAGTATTGGGAAATACTGGATGATTCTGCTGGAGCATCTGCTTAATCGTGTTTCACACTAACCTACTTTCCAACATTACAATTCCCTTCTTCTGCTTAAGGTTGCCATGTTTGAGGTTGCCATATCAGTCCGCAGTATAAAGCTGTATCCGTTGAGATATTTCTGGTCAGATCATTTAGCGTGGGATTGCTGTATGGCAAACTCAGTCGATCGCAAAGCTCCAAATAATCCTTCCAAAATCTTGGTTTTGGGGCTTTAAGGTTTTGGGGTACGCGACGCGCACCCCAAAACCTCATTGGCGATCTCCTGAAACTACGAACAAGCATTGTGGATAGAAGCTGAACTGTCCCTTTAATAATCGTCATCCCGAAACTGTAACATCAGGAAAGGCTTGCTCATGGAATGATAGTTATCTAGTGTTTATGTAGCGATCGTCATGCCCACGACCTTTCCTAGAGCACGATTACCTCAAATCATAGGCTAAGATTACCGCACAAAAAACTTAATGTTTAGAATTGTCAAAGTGGCCCCAAAAAACTTCTAGCTGTCTGAAGCATGATGGCTGAGAATTTTTAGGGAGGAGTCCAGGTAGTTCAATATTCTCTGCTATGCACTCTGTTTGCAAATCACAGGCGGCATAATTTCAAACTAGCGTATCTATTGCTACAGCGATCGCATAAACAGTTGAGTGAAATAGTAAGTGTTACCCTGCTGCCAAACCCCAATACCCGTTTCTCTATATTCAGGGCGTAAATATTTGGCGATGTCCTGGACTATCCATCCAACCCTGGACTGCATCTGACGCAGGCTCAGGAATATTAGTCCCCTTAAACAGATTCTCACCCAGCATAGAGTAAAAAATTTTAGCAGATTCCACCCGCTGAACCATAGTGTCGCCAGTAGGACTGGTATGGGCAAAAAAGTTTTGCTCTGCCATGCGCTGGCTATAGCTACGAGCAACCTCAGCTAGCTTTTGATTATCTTGCAAGGGGTTTAAACCCTGATTTACCCGGATGGCATTAATCTGCTGTCGGACCTGAGCCTCTATTTCAGCCGTTGTCTGCGACTGAATGGGTGTGTTAGGAGAGGGTGGTATGACCTGACTGAACCTTTGATTATCCAGTACCGGTAAGTTTGAGAACAATTCATGGGATGCTTCGCACCCTAATAACAGAGCCGCTGTAACTGTCCCAACAACTCCTTGTTTCCAATGTTGCATCCAGGCTAATTTTTTCGGTGGTATGGCGATCAAACTTCTCATTTTCAAAAGTCCACAAACTCAATTTCAGAAACCGATGTCCGTTTAATTCATGCTAACTTCAGCAGTTTGTGAATGGCGGAGAGTTAACCCTCATTATTGGGCTTTTGCTTAGAGTAATGTTCATAAGTTGATCCCCTTTTTTGTTCAGTACCTTCCAAAGTCAGTACCTTGATCAGTACCTTTCAAAGTAGAAGGAAGCTGCCACCAAGGGATATGAGGATACTGATGGTGCTCGCGATGGTAACCAAAGTGATAGCAAGTGATCAGTGACCAGAAAAAGGGGCGGTAGATGCTTTCGGACCGAAAAATATTTTTATACCCACCCTCTGGTTCGCGGTGAGGCAGAAACGTCCCAAAATAAAAAAGCTGGACTGAACTCAAAATCGAAGGAACGATCCAGAACAGGACTAAATTGCTTTCGGGAATCTGCAATAAGCGATGGAGAGTATGAAACACGACGACCAAGCCCAAAAAACGTGCCCAACTCCAATAACGCCTCATAAAGTCAAAATACCAAGCAAAAAAGTTAGCGTGGTGTCCATCATGAAAGTCCGGATCTAATTCACTAGCAGGGTTCTGATGATGTTGCCCGTGAGTTTTACTCAACTGCTTATAGGAGAACAATCCATAAGCGATTAGTAGCAAGGAACCCACCCAATCGTTTAGGCGTAGATTGTTAGGGTAAACTGTGCCATGAATCGCATCATGGGCGCTAACAAATAATCCTACATAGAGGAACACCTGCCACAATACCGCGCAAAATAGGTAGAAAATATTAAGTTGAGACAGATCGAGCCTGAGTAAGCTAGATAAGCTGATAGCCCAGGTCAGGATAATGAGACAGGCTATGATTAATCCACAAGGCAATTGCTTCAGAGTGATACGTATAGTATCGGCATGATGTCTAATTGCCAAAATAATATCCTTCAATTTCGATCGCAACCTTATAGATTCAGTAGATCGCAAAGCTCTAAATAAGCCTTTCAAAATCAGGATTTTGAGGTTTTGGGGCGCGACGCGCGCCCCAAAACCCCGTTTGCGATCTACTGAGTTTCAAAGACAGAGTTGCTCCGTCTACTTCATGAATCTACACTATTGCTGTTCGTATTGAATCCCTAAAAATGCATATTTTCTTTGATCAGTGAGTAAATCTGAACAAACAGATATTTGAGTAAGACTAAACTCCGCTCTCAACGTTGAAAACTTCTACCCTGAGAGGGTTTCAATAAGGTTTTATCCTTCACAAGTAGGACAAAATTACTCTTGTAGGAAATACAAATGTAGGAAATACAAATGTAGTAAATGCAAACAAGTTACCTTGTAGAGCAGGCTAATGTCTTGCATTATTTCGAGTTGCTGCCCCCGTCTTATTCTCCAAAATCACTTTAGCTACCATCGTCACTAAGCCCAAACATGCCAGCAGTACCGCTGCTGAATAGGCCGATTGGGTGTGGTATTGCTTATAAGCATCCTCTACAAATAGGGGTAGGGTTTGGGTTTTGCCTGAAATATTACCCGATACGACGATCACGGCTCCAAACTCACCCATCGCCCGTGCATTCGTCAGGATAATGCCATAGAGCAAACCCCAGCGGATCGAAGGTAACGTTCCCGCCAAAAAGTTTGCCACTCGGAAGCACCCAAAGTTTTAGCCGCTTCTTCCTGATCTGAGCCAATTTCCTCTAAAACAGGCAGCACCTCCCGCGCCACGAATGGCATGGAGACAAATGACGTGGCTAAAACCATACCCGGTACAGCAAAGATCACTTTCCAGTTGTTGGGTTCTAAAATCGGATTGAGCCAACCATTGCGGCCATACAGCAGCACAATCATTAAGCCTGCCACAACGGGTGACACTGAAAACGGCAGATCAATGACACTGATCAACAATGCCCGTCCAGGAAATCTCTTATTGCGGGCGATCGCCCAGGCTGCACAGAGTCCAAACACCGTATTGAGCGGAACCGCGACTAGCGCCATCACAGCCGTTAACTTGACAGCATTCAGAAACGATCGCTCAGAAAAGGTTTGGAAAAATCCTTCAATCCCGCCGCTAAAAGCCTGCACAAAGACATTCAAAGCTGGAATAAACAGCACCAACCCCAAGTAGAGAATGGTAAATCCGATCAGAACCGGCCGCACCCATTGTCCTAACCCGACAAACTGGGGTGAATTGGCAGCCGTTGCTACCCTGACTCTCATTCCGTCACTGATATTTGTGACACTGGCGCAGCGTTACATCGTTATGGGTTTGACGTTCGGTGCAGTCAAGGACTAAGAACCTACCGTAAATCACTTCTATGAGCTCCGTCTCCCCCTCCCTGTAAACGGAGCGGGGGTGGGG
>JAAUOQ010000235.1 GCA_012034795.1 Leptolyngbyaceae cyanobacterium CRU_2_3 | reverse complement strand
GCAAGGGCAGCGTCACATTGTAGCGAACCCCATAGTTACCATGCGCTCGATAGGCTGTATCAGGATAGCGCGCTAGCATAGGGGCACTCTGAATTTGTCCCGTGCCAAACGTATTGCGATCGACCGTACTCACTACATAGGAAATCGCCTGTCCTACTTGCGGAATACTCAAATAGTCTACATCAGAATTATCTGTGGGTTGAGCTGCCCATTCTGAGCCTTGGGATACTCCTGATACTCGACCATAGTAAAAGCGGGTGAAGCTGCGGCTATCTGGAGGAGAAGGGGAGCGATCGCGGGGTCCAGCCAACCTGCCTTGTGTCAATAGGCGTACCCACTCTGCCAGAGTCGGAACACGCTCAGCGCCGCCCTCTGCCGTTGGAGCATACATTGACAAGCTGGCCAAATACACTGGATCACTACTTGATAAATGCATCAAAATGGTTCGACCGTTGATGGGCAACTCTCGATTGATCAGGGGAGGTAGCACAGGGGAAGATTGGGTCGTGTTATTTGGCAGCCCAGGTGCATTGGCCAGCAAGGCAGCCGTTGTTTGTGCTGGAACAGTTGGCACTGGAGCGATTGGCGCTGGAATGAGATATCCGGGTGGCAGAGTTCCATCTGTAGGCACGGTCAAGCGGCGCAGCGGAATTGGCACGTTCATCAGTAGCTGAACCCGCTTAGGCGGAATCGTTACCTGTGTAGGCCGACTGAGACTGCCGCTGACCGGCGCAAAATGTCACTCGTCGTCCGACTACCAGGGCCGGCAAAAACTGTGCCCATTGGATTACCTACGTAGGCGGGCAAATCGAAAAATGGAGCATCTTGGCTTAAGTAGCTAACAGCCTGGAGAATATCCAAGGTTACTGGTTGATCGCTAGGATTATATACTACGACCCCTAGATAAAGCGTTCGAGTGTCATCTGGATTCAAGCCCTTCGCAATGTGGTGGGCAAACAGATCAAAGCGACCATTAAAGGCATAGTTAAGATGCGCTGACGGCACCTGCATCGCATCGGGTGGGAAGGTGGAGAGCAAAATCCCTTCGGATTGGATTAATTCAGGACTGTTGCTATTAAAAACAGGAACAGTATCTAAACGTCCAGGCAAGGGACGAACTTCCTGTGATTGCACCACTTCCATTTGACGAGGCGGGATTTGGATGGGGGGCAAAACAGGGGGCAAAACTACAGCAGGAGGGTTTCTTGAAGGAACAGACCCTGAAGAAGTTGTTTGGACTGTAGGCGGGGAAGTTTGAATCAGGGAAGTTGGGGAAGAACCCGCATTGGGTATATTTGGAGCCGCAATTTGTGCCAAAGATAAGAGAGACAATACCATTAACATGAGCAAACTTGATCGATAGCCAGCATTAAATCAATACATTAAGAAGCGCACAGAAAACTCTCCTGAAACAGCAGTTCACTCTTCAGGATGTGATAAATAAAGGGGATAAACAAGGGGAGTAAGAGGTCAAGCCTAAGCAAAAGTGGCTGGCCTCAACAGCGCGATTTTACGGAACTTAGCTTAGATGTTGAAACAGTTCACCTAAGTAGCTACCGAAGTTTAATTAAGACGCACTGTTTTTCACAATATCATCAAAGGTCAGATTAGGCACCATTTAACTTGTCAACAAGGATTATAGAGAAGAGCCTAGGATCAGTGCCTCAGCCCTTTTAGGGTCGCATGGTTGTGGATAAGCAAATTAGATTTGCGATCGGATGAATATCTGTCGTTAAATGAGAACAACCCCACAGCTAATTGATACAGCAATTACAGCATGGGGTCAGGACAATTCCCCTGTTTTCGCTGCTTAGCCTTATGGGCAAGCTCAGTCCGGTTTGAAAGCTGAGGTGAATTTGCAAAGCGAACTGGCAGGAAAACTGGCGGAAAATCACTCAAAACCTAGATACAATCCAAAAGGTATCGATCGCACAGGCACAGTTTATGGCGAATCCCCTGCCTCAAAACCCGTCCTCTCAACTCCCTGATGACAGACTAGCGGCCAAACTAGCTGACGATAAAGTCCAGGCATCGACTGCACCCACTCCGCTACGCTGCTTTACAGGAGCAATGATTGCAGGTGGCATTGCCACCCTACTCTATTCCTTTACACAATCCATCATTCAGGTATTCGCTCACAAACCCTTGCCAACCGGAAATCCAGCCACCACAAATATTGCTGTGGCAGTCCGAACCCTGGTTATGGGCATGAGCACCTTAGCAACTGCGATATTTGCAATTTCGGCAGTAGGATTACTAGCGCTAGGAATTCAGTTACTGATTCAGCAATTCCGGCGGCCTGCCAACTAAAAACGATGGTTTTGCCGTTGAGTTCCCGCGATCGCCTGATCCTTTTCACCCGCTATCCTCAGCCTGGAAAGACTAAAACTCGTCTCATCCCGGCTCTGGGAGCCGAAGCTGCCGCCAGCCTTCATCGGCAAATGGCAGAGTATGCGCTAACACAAGTACAAGATTTAATGGCGACTCAGTCTATCTCCGTGGAGATTTGGTTTGCCAACGGAGAGTCAGAAGCCACTGGACGCCATCTGATGCAAGCTTGGTTGGGTTCAAACTGGGTTTATCAGCCTCAAGGAGAGGGGGATTTGGGTGAGCGCATGGCCCGAGCTTTACGAGTGGCATTTGCTGGAGGTATGGAAAAGGCGGTGATCATGGGCACAGACTGTCCTGGATTAGACGCCCATCGGCTATCCCAGGCATTTCAAACCCTCAACGGTCATGATCTAGTTTTAGGAACAGCTACCGATGGCGGTTACTATCTCATTGGGTTACGGCGGCTTGTCCCAGAGCTATTTATCGGGATTGATTGGGGCAGCGATCGCGTTTTCCAGCAAACGCTCACCATCGCTGAGGGGTTAGGGCTAAAAACGGCGGTGCTGCCGCCGCTGACTGATATCGATCGTCCCGAAGATTTGCCCATTTGGGAGGCTATCTGTCTATCCAACCCTGCTCGGACGTTAGCTAGATCTCAGCCCACCCCTAAATTCTCTCCCAGGCTCTCTATTATCATTCCCGTTTTGAATGAAGCCAATACTATTCAAGCCGTGCTGAGTGTTATTCAACAAGCCACTGTTCGGCAAGACCCTGTTCGGCAAGACCCTGTTCGGCAAGGCCAAATAGAAGTGATTGTGGTAGATGGGGGTAGCCAGGATCAAACGATCGCCCTTGCTCAGCAATCCAACACCTTTGCTGAGCCATCCCAGGTGAGAGTTATTTCTGCACCCCTCGGACGCGCTAGCCAAATGAATGCTGGAGCTGCGATTGCCACAGGCGAGATTTTGCTGTTTCTTCATGCCGATACTCGTCTACCCAGAGGATTTGAGACATTGGTGGAGCAAACGTTGGTAACCGGGCGATCGCCGGAGCCTTTCAGCTAAAAATTGACAGCAGCATGCTTGGATTGCGGTTGATCGAGTGGGGTGTGAACTGGCGGTCGCGCTTCTGTCAGTTGCCCTATGGCGATCAAGCGATTTTCCTGAGAACTTCTACATTTCAGGCGTTGGGCGGCTTTGCCGTATTGCCAATTATGGAAGACTTTGAGTTAATTCAGCGCTTGAGACGCTTGGGCAAAGTGGCGATCGCTGCGGGGGCTGTGGTCACGTCGGGTAGACGGTGGCAAAAGCTGGGTATTCTCAAAACGACCTTGATCAATCAGCTTGCGATCGTTGGATATTTCTTGAAAGTGCCTCCTGAGCGAATTGCCCGATGGTATCGCAGGCTTTAAGAGCTATAGATATTGCGCTTGACGATGTAGGTGCTCTCCGCAAATGCTTTGCCCATGAAAAAGGGGACTGACGGTTCAGCCCCCATTGCATCCCGCTATTTTCAGGTTACTAAATTAACTTCAGATTTGGGTATTCTACCAGGACATCTTCTGAAGAGAGCGTATCTCCCTCGACTTGAGGCGTCCATAGAATTTCTACCGCAATCAAATTTTCGCTGGGTACAGAGCCAATTTGTCCCAGGGCTTGCCGCAAGTCTTGTGTGCTATTCAGGGTTGGCAGTTGCAGTTTACCCTGCGTTGCAACCAGCATTGTTACGACAATATATTCCCCAGGTGTCTCCGTGAGTTGCATTTCCGCCAACGATTGATCCGCTCCAGGTAAGGCAGCTTTTGCATCATCTGCCTGCTTCAAAACATTGTTGACATTGGACAGAGTTTCAGCCGAAAATTTGCTGCGTTCTGCCAATGCCAAGCGATTGAACTGGGTTTCAGCCGCTTCCAGACTTGCCTGTTTGCTCTCACTGCCCGCATACATCCAGTATTCTGGGTGACGCATCAAAGCCAAGGTTGACTCTTGCAAAACTTGAGATAGTCCAGCCGCAGAGTTAGTGTCAGCACGACTAGCAATGCGATCGAGGTCGGCTTGCAGACTACGAGCTTCAGATAATAGCCCCACCTGTAGCTTTGCCACCGAGACTGTCGGAGAGGCTGTACTGTAGCCTAAGCCGCTTTCGCCTTGGGCTGAGCGGAAAGTGCGAACTAGGAAGCCTGCCACGGCTAGGAAGATCAAAATGGAGAACAACCCACCTCCGCCCATAAACAAGGGGAAAGGCAGGATGAAGGGGAAGCCAAATCCACCTCCGCCTGGATAGTAACCCCCATAGCCACCCCCAGGACTAGGCGTATAGGTGCGGCTAGGAGCAGGCATAGAACGAGAAGGCGATCTAAAGCTACCGCCCCCAATTCGCCCACCGCTTCTGGCTGCTAATGCGCCATCTGCCTGACTCAACACCAACGTCAGAACCAGTCCTACGATCAGTAAGGGCTTAATAAAAGATTTAATCAACGCAATTAGTTTTTTTGCATTTGCCGTACCGTCCAAATATAACGAGAGATGATATCGGCTTCGGCTGGAGCTTGTTCCAACTCGACGACGTTAACAAACGTTACAAAACTTTCAACTCCTCCAGTTTACCTTCCCCCAGACAGACAAATTAGCTGGCTTAAGGGAGATTTCAGGTTAGGTTTTAGAGGGATAACCGAATTTAGATCTTTCTAGCCTCCCCCCACGATGGTGACAATCTCTAAGCGATCGCCCTCCTGAATGACTGTGCTTTCCCAAAATTGCCGGTGTAAAATCTCGCCGTTATATTCTACTGCCACCAACCGAGGATTCATACCCAACTGCTCCAAAAGCTGCGGTAATTGAGTCTTGGCATCTGGGTTGCCGCATGGGTAAGGTTCCCCATTGACCTGAATTGTCATCGGCAAGATCGCTTCATCTTTCATGAATTTATTGTTTTCTCCTCTATCTTCCCCTTGATCCGATGCAATTGCGCCATAAAAAACTGTGTATTCAGCAAAGGCTGCTCGGCTTCCATGATGGCGCGAACCACTGAGACTCGATTAGCCCCAGCAGCCATCACCTCGGATACGTTTTCGGCATGAATGCCACCAATAGCAAACCAGGGTACAGTTGCATGTTGGGTAGCATATTGCACATAATCTAAGCCTGCCGCAGGTCTACCGGCTTTAGTGGGTGTGGCATAGACTGGACCAACACCGATATAATCAGCGCCTTCTGCGATCGCCCGTTTGAGGTCATCCGGATTATGAGTAGAACGTCCAATAATTCGCTGACTACCTAGAATTTGACGGGCGATCGCTACGGGTAAGTCATCTTGTCCTAGATGTACGCCATCGGCATCGACGGCTAGTGCCAAATCAACGCGATCGTTGAGAATAAATAGGGCATCATAGCGATGACACAACTGCTTGAGTTTTTCGGCAGTGTGTAGACGAATTAAGTCATCGGCAGTCTTGTCTCGATATTGCACCAACGTCAGCCCGCCTTGCAGGGCGGCTTCTACTGCCTCCAATAGGTTGGCAACAGGGGACGTTACAAGATAGAGGTGCGATCGCCACAATTTTTGTAGCCGTTGATGCCCCGTCAGATTGGTTTCCAGAGTGTAGACCTGATAGCGCATCTGCTTGCAGGCTGCTCCCATTTCAGGCGAGTAAAGCTTGCCATATTCCTCTAGTACCCGTAGAGCTTCCTGAGTCCGACAGAGGTTAGCCCGCAAAACCTGTGCCACGCCCGATCGTTGTTCCTCTTGGGGATGGCTCAATGCTATCCCTGGATCGTTAGGCGTATTTCGTGCTGCGCGAATTTCGTCACTGTGCCAGTAGGCGAGCTCTTGGCGGAGGTGTTTACATTCATTCGTTAGCAGCGCACTGTCTAACCCAAAACGGCACCATTCTTCAATAATCCGCATCCCTTCACGAGCGCGGTCTAGATTGGCATCTAAAATTCGGTAAACGGCAGACTGTGGGAGTCCTGATTGGCTGTATATCTCGCCCATACCCTTTGTTAAGTAGTTAAATGTTAAGTTAGTGTGATGGCTTGCTCACACTATCCATCAGCTTACCGCGTGACCTAAGCCAGTGTTCATAAGGGGCGCGCGCCTAATATTCCCCGCTGCTTCAATCAATTTTTGAATTTCATCCATATGATGAGAACTTAAGTTATCTATTATTACATATAATACTTATCCAAAATTAGGTATCAGACTTTATTCAGCGAAGTTCTTGAATGCATCTCCATTTATTCTTCCATCAGTTTCTTGGATTTGATAGTATTTGAGCAATAACCACACAAAATCAGTAGATCGAAAAGCTCCAAAGAATCCTTTCAACATCCTGGGTTTTTGGGGTGCGCGTCGCGCGCCCCAAAAACCCATTTCGCGATCTACTGAAAGTAGCTTTTAGCTCGCGATCGCACCTGACTA
>JAAUOQ010000234.1 GCA_012034795.1 Leptolyngbyaceae cyanobacterium CRU_2_3 | reverse complement strand
TAAGCTGAAGAAATCTCGACAAGAAGTGTTGGAGATTGCACCAGAAATGGTGGCATATGCCAAGAGCTTTGTAGAAGATGTAGAGTTTTCACCCGAAGATGCTGGGCGCTCTGACCCAGAATTCCTGTATCAGGTGTTGGAAAAGGCGATCGCCGCTGGAGCCACCACCGTCAACATTCCAGATACCGTAGGCTACACCACGCCTGCGGAGTTTGGAGCCATTATTCGCGGGATTAAAGAAAATGTACCCAATATTGATCAGGCAGTCATTTCAGTTCACGGTCACAATGATTTGGGATTGGCCGTTGCCAACTTTTTAGAAGCAGTCAAGAACGGAGCGCGGCAGCTAGAGTGCACAATCAACGGCATTGGCGAACGGGCAGGTAATGCCGCATTGGAAGAGCTAGTGATGGCGTTGCACGTGCGTCGGCAATACTTCAACCCATTTTTGGGTCGTCCAGTAGAGTCTGAGGCACCGCTCACCCGCATCGATACTCGCCACATCTACAAAACCTCTCGTCTCGTCTCCAACCTAACAGGCATGTTAGTACAGCCCAACAAGGCGATCGTCGGAGCTAACGCTTTTGCTCATGAATCGGGCATTCATCAAGATGGGGTGCTCAAGCACAAGCTAACTTATGAAATCATGGATGCTCAATCGATCGGGCTAACAGACAACCAAATTGTTTTGGGCAAACTTTCGGGGCGCAATGCCTTCCGCGCTCGCCTCAAAGAGCTAGGGTTTGAGCTAGCTGACCAAGAACTGAACCGCGCTTTCCTCCGATTCAAAGACATGGCAGATAAGAAGAAAGAAATCACTGACTGGGATCTAGAGGCGATCGTCAATGACGAAACCCAGCAAGCTCCCGAACTCTTTTGCCTGGAACATATCCAGGTTTCTTGCGGTGACCATGCCCGCCCAACAGCAACAGTCACTATTCGGACACCATTGGGGGAAGAATTGACAGATGCAGCGATCGGCACAGGCCCTGTGGATGCTGTCTACCGTGCCATCAATCGCGTAGTAGACATTCCTAACCAGTTGATTGAGTTCTCCGTGCAGTCTGTCACTGAAGGCATTGATGCCTTGGGTGAAGTTACGATTCGCTTAAAACATGAAGATCAGATTTTCTCAGGTCATGCGGCCAACACAGACATCATCGTCGCTTCTGCCCTCGCCTACACCAATGCCCTAAATCGGCTCTATGCTACCCTGCAAAATGGTAAGGTGCTGCATCCACAGCATGATCAGGTACAGCCTGTAGGCTAGTGGGCCGATCACACTGGAGTTGACTGGTACACAGGGGTTAACACACAGGGGTTGGCATTTAGTCTTTGGACGCCCCTCGATTGCCAAGCCATAATTGAGCAAGGGTGAGTACCGCCCTTTGGAAGGGTCACTGGTGCGATGGTCACTAGTGCAATGGTTACTAGTGCGATGGTAACTGGGGATCATGACTTAGGATCGCGATTTGGGATAACCATGCATCAGGAGTTTTATCAACGAGGGCTAGATCAAATGAAGCAGGGCAATCGCGCCCATGCTCTACAGGAGTTTGATCGGGCTTTGCGAATCAATCCTCAGTTTGCTGAAGCTTATTATCGCCGGGCACAAGTCCGGTTTGATCTGGGCGATCGCCCAGGCGCGCTGGCAGACTATACTCAAGCTCTGCAACTTCAGCCTTCACCGGAAGCTTATCTAGGTAGGGCGCTGGTGCAACTCAGTACGGGCGAGGCTGCCCCAGCAATTTTGGACGCCGAAACAGCCCTGAAGTTACAACCGAATTCTGCGTCCGCTGCCAATCTTCTAGCCACGGCCTATCGTCAGATGGGAAATACTATACGGGCGATCGCGGCTTACAAACAAGCTGCCACCCTTTACATTGAGCAAAAAGACAAGCCCAGTGGTCAACGCTGTTTAGAGAATATTGAGCAACTTCAGGCAATGCAGCGATCGGCGGCAGAACAAAAGCCGATCGCCTCTGCCCAGCAGTTCTTGCAATATGCGACTGAGAAACTCAACAAGGGGCAGTATCGATCTGCACTAGAGGATTTCAATTGGGCGATTCAGGTAGATCCCCAAAATGCAACTGCCTACAGCCAAAGAGCACTAGTGCAAATGAAATTGGGCTACTTGAAAGAGGCAATGCAAGACTTAAGCAATGCCCTGCGGTTAAACCCTCAAGATCTACAAATTTGGCTGAATCGGGGGCAAGTTCGCATCCATCTGCGGGATGCATTAGGAGCCATTGAGGACTTTAACCAAGCACTGCAAAGCACTGATTTGGCTACCGCAACCCGTGCCAAACTCTACGTTCAGCGGGGCCATGCTTACCGGCAACTTAAGCAAGATCGCCAGGCGATCGATGACTACTGCCACGCCCTACAACTCCAGCCTCACGATCCAGAGTTGTACTGCACCTGTGCAGATGCCCGTAGTGAATTGGGTGATCCCGTGGGTGCCATTCAGGATTATCAGAAAGCAGCCAACCTTTGGCTCAATCAGGGCAATTGGCAGCAGTATCAGACAACGCTCAATCGCGTCCAAGGGATTCAGGCATCTCTGCCTGTGGCAACAGACTTTACTGCCACAACCGAGTTTTCCACCAACACAGCTTCTCACACAAATCCTCCGAATGAACTGCGATCGCAACTCCTGCGGTTAGTAGGTGGCAATCAGTTCCTGGCTGAGCGGCTATTGAATTTGGCTCGGCAAAAACATCCTCAGCAATCGGAAGAGTGGTATTTAAGAAAAGTGATCTTGGATGTGGAAGCCGACCGGCAATAATTTGGCTTTACCGTAATGAGGCTCTACCAGAGCACGAAGCGCTATTCACCAGGTCATCTCCAGGATCTTCTCTGCAATCGCCTGCGCTACAGGCATCACCGACAACCGATTGCCAGTTCGCACAACCCACAGTTCATCGGGTGTGAAAGTTTGCCGCAGAAAGTCCAGCGCAATGCTACTGGGAAACTTCTGTACAAAATTAACCCTTACCGTCTGCCAACGAGGATTTTCGAGAGTCGATTTCGGATCATAATATTTGCTTCGGGCATCAAACTGCGATGGATCAACCAAGCCAGATTCTACAATCTGCATCAATCCTGCAATTCCAGGTGGTTCTGTGCTGGAGTGGTAAAAAAAGGCTAGATCGCCAGGCTGCATCTCGCGCAAAAGTTGCGTGCCTGGTAGTTGCGTACACCATCCCAAATCGTTTGTTTATCTTGTTCTAAATCGGCGATGCCATAGACGCTGGGTTCAGATTTCATCAACCAATAGTTCATGAAGCGGTACTTAATTAATGATGATAATAAAGGAGACTGGCTTAAAAGGGCTGACTTAAGACATGTGCTTACTTAGTTATGATTTTCAGAATTGGGTAAATCAGAGTAAGTGTTAAATGATCTGGGTAGAGGCGATCGCCAACTGTTTTTGTCTCTGCTGCTGCCGATTCCTCACCTGCGTCTGATAAACCCCACATATCCGTAAGGACTTCTGGCTGGGATTGGGCCAAAACATCTAGTTCAGGATCGGCTTCGCGATTAAACCAACCCTCATCTTCGGCGATCGCTGATTCCAGTCGTTGAATCCGAATTTGCTCTAACCTAGGTCCCTCTGCCGATTCCACCGTCATCTCATAGTCGCGATAACGCAATGTTTCGCCCTGTATCGGAATCTTTTGCAAATGGTAAATCATAAATCCGCCCAAAGTTTGATAGTCCTCATCCAGCGGCAGATCCAAATTGAGCAATTCATCCACTTCTTCTAAATCAGTTTGGGCTTGCACCAAATAGGTGCCATCGTCTAACGCTTGAATCGTAGCTTCCTCAATGTTTTCCGGTTCATTAGTTTCGCCAATAATCTCTGCGGCCAAATCCTGCATCGTAATCAACCCGGCTGTCCCACCAAACTCATCCACTACAATTACCATGGCCTGCCCCGATCGCCGCATCAAGGGTAACAATTCACTCAACGGCATATTTTCTGAGACAAATTGGGCTGGGCGAATCCAGGGCTGAATCGAATCTTCTGGTCTTCAACCGCTCGCCCACTAAAGGCTCTGCCAGTTCTTTGAAGTGAATAATTCCCAAAATATCATCCAGGGATTCACCCGTGACTGGATAGCGAGAATGCCCAGATTTGGCTACTTCGTTAAGCAAATCCCGAAAGGTGGCATCACGGGAGATCCCCAATAAGCTGGTGCGCGGTATCATCACCTCACCTGCCGATACCTCAGCAAACTCAAATACATTCGTGAGCAATTCGCGCTTTTCTTCTTCTAGACCTGGTGATTCAGCAGAAGTGGCGATAATCAACTGCAATTCTTCAGGGGTGACTCGGTTATACCAGCCTTGCCCGGTGTAGCGCACACCACAAAGCTGTAGCAACCAGCGGGTTGATTGATTCAAAATCCAAATAAATGGATTGAACAACCGGGCGATCGCTAAACTGGGAGCACCCAAAAACCTTGCCAACTGCTCAGGATACAGCAATGCCATCGCTTTGGGACATAGCTCTCCTAAAACAATTTGCAGATAGGCAATCAGGAAAAAGGCGGCAGGAACCGCAAAAGAATGGGATAGGAAATTGCGGGCTGACTCAGGCACAGGCAATTTTGTAAAAAGCACCGCCAACAGCAACGCCATCGTACTTTCGCCAATCCAGCCTAACGCCAGGCTGGAAAGCGTAATGCCAAATTGCGTGGTAGAAAGCAAGCGATCGAGTCCTCGCTGCAAGTCTTGAACCGTTTTAGCTTGAATATCTCCGGCTGAAACTAGCTGACTGATGCGCGATCGCCGTACCGAAACGATGGAAAATTCAGCCGTCACAAAAAAGCATTAATCGTAATCAACATAAAAACTGCCAGCAGCCGTATAAGAACGTCTGACCCTGTCAGTTGGGGGAGTGTATCAGGTGCCAAAGCACCAAGGGCAAAGAGAATCATCTGAAACAACGAAACCGGTAGAAGAAACAGGTTTTGATCCATTATTCTGCAAGTTCACACCCAGCAATAACGAAGAGACCTTGCCCCATTAGAGTCACAGTTTCCATTGGAATTGTAAAATAGCCCATTTTAAGGCATGGACGTTGGTATTGACATGGACTCTAATCTACCCAAAAACTTCTCCAGCTTTGTTTTGATTGTCTTCAAATTTGTGGGCTTATAACCATTTACAGCCAGAGATATCTAGGGAGCAGCTTTCTCACCCCCCTCCATTCTGGCTTTCACATCCTTCAGGATATTTTCTTCTTTAAGAAAAGTCACGCTGTCGCGACGTACGGGCTTGCCCTGGGCATCAGTCAGGTTATTGACAGGGCGAGCATCGGGCTGAGTAATCCCTTTGAGAGCTTCCCGACCCAATTTATACCCCCAAGTAGCACTAGCAATCCCAGCGCTGACCATCAGAAATAATAAGACTAAGGTTAAAACTACGGTTGAGTTTAATCGCATAGCTGCACATCTTTACTACATCAGGATACAATAGGAGCCAATCGTAGAAGCCTAGCGATAGGAACCTAACCAGGGTTGGCCGAGCGGTTTAGGCAGCGAACTCATAATTCGCGTTAGGCGGGTTCAACTCCTGCACCCTGGACTTTAAGAATTGAATTCTAGTCTATGCCACTTTTATCAAAGTAGGCACTGTCCGTTTGATTCAGAGATCTCTGAATCCAGAGACAGGGGAGCGCCCCATTCCCTTTACAAGCCCCAGTAGATCGCAAAGCTCCCAAAACCCCATTTGCGATCTACATGATCCCCTTTACAAGTTCCTTTAAATTTGCCCAGATTGAGGTTATCTAGCTTTTCAAGCCTCTGGGTGCGATTTAATTGGATCTCACAAGAGCATCTGCTGAAGTTATGGGTAAGACCGTTTAGACTAAGAAAGCAGCAAGAGATAAATTTTTTAAAAAAGTAGTATTGCAATCTAAAACAATTATGAGAAGCCTACAGAAGAGCCTGGAACCTCGCTCCCCAGCGGAGACATTTGACTCCGCCGACTCTGCTGTGTTTGTCTATCTCTGTATTCTCGATCGCCTAAAGTTTGCTAGATTTTGTGGAAACGATAATATTGAGAGCTAGGATAAGTCGAAGCGCCTGATCAGTCGCTCTATCTAGGGTTGATGGGTTATTTCTTACCAGCACCATAGTTTCTCGTAGTTGCACTCACCTCTTACCTGATGACTTCTGCACCTCACCAAAGCCACCTACTCATCATTGAGGACGATAAGGGACGGCGAGAGTATACCCTCGATAGCCCAGTTTACTCAATTGGTAGAGATCCTAAATGTGACATTCGACTCATTTCCCAGTTTGTTTCACGCCGTCATGCCACTCTGGTTCAGCTTCCCAATGAAGACGGCAGCTACTACTATCGCATTGTAGATGGGCAACCTGAAGGGCAAACCTAGTGCTAATGGGCTATTAATCAACGGTCGCAAATTGCAAGCCCCATGAACCTGCATGACCAAGATAAAAGTTATTTTTTGGTCCCCAAGTTCAGGCTGTTTACTACCTCTTGAAACGGGATGCCATTACCACCATTCCGCCCGATGAATATGACATTACCCTCATTAGTCCCAACATGACAGGCGATCCAGAAGACGATACGGCTGCTTCACGCCTGATATCTACTGATGAACTGTCCAGCGAACAAGTTCCAACCAAGAAGGTTTCTCTAGAAGCTTTCTTGCAAGATGAGGAATTTTTGAGAGCAATTAGGATGAGGCTAGGCCGGTTTACCTGTTTCAGGGTTTACCTGTTTCAGGGTTAATTG
>JAAUOQ010000233.1 GCA_012034795.1 Leptolyngbyaceae cyanobacterium CRU_2_3 | reverse complement strand
CCTATTCTGGGCACCCAGTGGCCTGTGCCGCATCCCTGGCAACGCTAGATATCTACGAAAAAGAAGATCTGTTTCAACGCGCCCATGCCCTAGCGAACTATTGGGAGCATGCCGTTCACTCTCTACGGGGCTTGCCTCATGTAATCGACACTCGCAATCTGGGACTAGTAGCGGGCATCGAGCTAGAATCGATTCCAGGTAAGCCCTCAGCCCGTGCCTTTGATTGTTTTCTGCGCTGTTACGAACGAGGCTTGCTGATTCGGACGACAGGCGACATTATTGCCCTCTCACCACCGCTAATTATCGAGAAGCCGCAGATTGATCAACTGTTTGGCATGTTGGCAGATATCCTCAAGGAACTACCTTAGTCCTTTCTAGCTCAAGGTTTCTCCATGAACTGAATGGAAACGGCTCCTTTGTCCTCTTGGCTAGTTCTTCCATAACTAGTCATGGCCAAAGATTGTAGGCGATCGAAGAGATGACTTAAGCCAGTGTTGCCGATCTGCTGTACCCCCTGAAGATTGGGAAACCGCTGAGGCAGGGTCTGGAGCAGGGTTTTGTCTAAATAAACATAGCCCGCATTTGGCAAGCTCAAAGGGGCGATCGCTGCCTGAAAATTGGCACTTTCCAGCAAAGAGGCTCCAGACGATTGAATAGCTAAATTCATTGCTTCCAGAGATGTCGCAAAATCTCATAATCGCCTACCGTAGCCCGAACGCCCTCTACTTTCGCTTCTAGAGCCACCGAACTTGGCATAGATCGGGCTTTGCTGTTTTGAGAAGGCTGAGAAACCTTCGTAGAAAACTTTGTCCAGACATAGATCGCTTGACTGCCTGTGGGTGTATCCAGGGTTAAGGCACCTAACATAACATTGTGGCTTTGGGCGATCGCATCCAATTTTTCTAGTCCAGCAGCCGTTTGGGGCGATCGCTGAGCCACCAGTACCCAATCAGGCTGCACCCGATCAGTACGGGGTAGCATTCCTAAAGCATACTCACCCGTTATCCAGCTAAATACGTCTTCTGACAGCGAAATGTGCTGCGCTTGCTCAAAGGTGGCAAGCGATCGCTGTACCGCCCCCCACCCAATTTCGTAGCTGGCCCAATTTGTTTCAAGCTGTTGCCAACGCTGAGATAGATCTATTCCTGCCAGCGTCAGGGAACTATGGGCTGGAATAAACCGCAACGCACCGACTGGTTCTGACAGTTGAGGCTGCACCGGAGGTTGCTCCTCGGCAGCTAGAAGCAGCGTATCAGTAACCAAACTATCCCTCGAACCATCCCTCAAACCATCCCTCAAACTGTCTATACTCCAAGTGGACAACAGGCTTTCATAGGGATGCGACAGCAGGGGTTCTGGCTGACCCATCACCCAGGTCGATAGTTGGGGTAAGTTGATCAACGTGAGCGCGATCGCCTGCTTCGGTACATGTGCTAGAGCTTGTTGATAGGCGCTGCTGTTGACTAGCCCTAACTCTGCCACTTGTACGTTATTCAAAGCATCTCGTAGCACTTTGGGTGAGTTAGACAACAGAACGAAGCGATCGCCAACCACCGCGCTAGCTAGCGTCAAAATAGGGGGGGGATCTGTATCTGTTTCTGTTTCTAGTGCCGCTTGGCGCTGACGTGCCTTCTCTAAGGTATGGCGATAGACAATCTGTACGCCTGCATAGGATTCAGAAACCAAATCTTTAGCTCTCGTATGCCGTTTCCAAAAAGACCGGAGCGTACGCCGAGCCAAGTCCGAATCTTTGGCAGTCATGGCAACCAGATAGCCAACTTGTGCTCCGTTACTCAGATCCCGATCAATATCGGAGGTGGTAATGGCAACCGTAATCTCGTCGTCTAGCCAGGGCTGAATATCACGCCAATAGCTCAGTCGAGTATCGGGTAAGAAAGCCTGCTGAAGCCGATGGAAATCCTCACGCACTTGTCCTCGCTGATCGGCAGATGTAGCCAACAGTTGAACTGCCTGGAGGCGATCGGGATTAACCAGCAATGACGCCCACAATGGGAGTCTTTGCTGAGACAAACAGAGCGGTAGAAGGATGGTCAATCTTAGGGGTTTGCAATTGCGTTAGCGGACTGTTGGCAACTATCCAGGCTGCGCCAGCGCCAGCCGTCAACAACAACGCTAGTACAAGAGTTGCGAGGATATAAACAAAAGAACGGAACTTCATGGAAGGAATTCACAGGGGTCGCCAAACTAAGTGTAGTACTGCAAGGGGCACAGAGATTGGGTCCCGTAGTTCTCTAGAAATTTTCAATGGAGTAGGGGACAGATTATTTTTTGAAAGTCTCACTCCGCAGGGCTTTCAAAAATAATTCAGCTTCATCTCAGCGCCAAGGGCAATCAGTTCGGGTTCAGGTTCTACTTCACTTTGACCTGAAGATTGCGATTGAGATCGTTATAGGCAGCAACGAAACCATTGCGAAGTTCAATCGTACTATCTCCATATTGAAGGCTTTCGCTGCACGATGAGGGATCGAGCGTCACCTGAGTTGGCGTACCCTGAACTTGGAAAACGTCGTCACGAGGAGAATCGAGCGTCCAAGATGTGATTGGGGTGCCTGGTTTTCTATTAGGCACCACCGCAACTTTCAGGTTGTTACCAATGTTGTCGTAGCCTGTAACCCGATCGTTGGCCAAATAAACCAGGCTAGTGCCGTAGTAGAGCACATCTTTTTCGGAAGAATCATAGCGGACGATGCGGGAAGGAGTCCCTTGAATCTTGAATACCTGTTCTTTAAGAGAATCGAGTGTCCAAGTTGCCTGATTAACCGTTGCTACAATGGGAGACTTGCTGTTAGTCACTCTCAAGTTGCGATCGAGATCGTCGTAATGCACCACAATGCCATTATTCAGTTCTACCGTACTACTCCCGAAGTGAAGTAATTCTTTGCACAGGGCATCATAGCGTTCAGTGTGATTAGGGGCACCTTGGATGCGGATCACCTCTGCCCGACGTAAGTCTTTTGACCATAACGCTCTCGAAAACGAGGAAGCAGGGGATTGTTTTGCCTTTCGTTGGGCATAGATCAAGTTACGCTGATAGTCTGGTACCCGCGATTGGGCAACAGCGTACTTGGGGTTAGTCACAGGTACTATTTTCATTAAATCCACTGCATCTTGCCACCATGCGGCAACAGTGCTCCACTCCTCTTGGGATTTTGCAACTTGGGTAACTTTGGCAGCACTGACGGCTCGATTGACCGCCAGCCGAAATGCTGAGGCACGAGGAACAGGCGCAGGCAAACTTGGTGGAGGAACTGTTTCCTGAGAGGTAATCGTTAAAATTACGCCTGCTAGAGCTACAAGCGAGAGAACGACAAAGGTGGGTAAAAAAGGAGAAGATTGCCGAACCGAGATTCTTCCTTGGACTCGGCGAACTGGCTCGACCCGAAAATACCACCCTCTACTTTTGACATCTCTCTTACCATTGCCATTGCCATTGCCATTGCCATTGCCATTGCCATCTCCGTGTCCATTGGTTTCGGCTCCGGGGCGTTTGTTCATGATTGCCAATACAGTGATAAAAATAACTTAAGGGCTACTTCTCAGTTATCTTAAAGGAGTTTCTGCAAACTAATGCTAGCTTAACGCTGAAAATCCCTCATTATATCAATTTTATGAAGATTAAAGGCTAAATCCTAAAGAGTTGATGGAATGTCAAAGCTATTGTTTTAGGACTCTCCGTATTGCATTAAGAGAGACAGGAGGAATTGCAAAGCTGTTGTTTTCAGCCGATCGCTCTCTTGGGGTCTGTTGATTAACGCTTGCTTTGAACCCGCAGAAACTCTCCACCCATCAGCAGTTTGAGGCGATCGCCATAAGTCCAGATGGCTGACGGCTGGTTCTGCATAAAAGCTATCTTGTCCTGCACCCAGCCATGCCGAACTCCAGTGGGTAAAGGCATCATGACTCAGCCGATGAATCGGAAAATCGCCATATAGCGGGACTCCCCAACCATCAATGGCAATCACAGCCTTGACCTGCTTTCCTGCCCGCAGCCACAACCGGGCGGCACCGATCGCGCCCACCACACCCGCACTGAAAGCGATGAAAAGGAGGGATGAGGCATGAAAATCTTCCAGAAATTCTAGAATATGTAGGGCTGAATAGGCAGGATAGTGATCTGCTCGGGAAAACCAGGGGTTGAACAAGATTATTTCTCAAGTCCAGCTACAAATTCTGCCGTCAGATCTGCTGAGTGCATTCCAGGACAAATAATGACCACCTATAGTAAACCTGTTGGCTGGGGTGATTCTAGCTTGGCTGAAACGATAGGTCTATTCAATCTATCGACGCGAGACTCCAGCAAGCCTCAATTATATTATGTCTATAGCAATCCCAAATCAGTCGTGAGAAACCCCAAAAGGGGTTTGGGGACTTCGTCCCTCATGAGGGGGCAACGCCCTCTCCACCCCTTCTCACAAATCATTTAGGACTGCTATAGATATTATTTATGTCTAGAATTAATGAGGGTGCAGCTACTGACACGACAGACTTTACATCCTGCTCATTTTCTAGTCTGATGTAGGGATAATTGTTAACTCTTTTGTAAAGTCCTCTATGCTTCTCCCTGGAAACCTATCCAAAACTCCTAATTTAATGTTAGGACGGCAATGCATCTGCCCGTGGTGTATCTAGTGCGACCAAGGTTTGTGGATAGGTTCTCGATACTGCGCCGAATTTTAAACCTCTAAGCACTCTCATAGATTAAGCGTTTCCTTATGCTAACGAAAAGGGATGGAAGCTGGGCCCTCCTGGAACAGCGAAATCTTTCATCGGAGACAACGTTGCGGGAGTTACCACTTTGGAGAAGCCAAATTGATCTGAATTGTCCAGGAAACAAAGCGTTTGAGATATTTCAGCAACATCCTTTGCTGCCTGGCATTTTGCTAACAGAGCAGCAGGAATATAAGGGCATCATTTCGCGGCGACAATTCTTTGAGCGAATGAGCCGCCCTTTTGCATTAGAAATATTTTCTAAGCGACCCTTACAAGTGCTCCATGAATTTGTCGCAGGTGATGTTTTAGTGCTCCCGCAAGATATGTTAGTGGTGGATGCAGTCAAGCAAGCACTGGGCCGATCGCTAGCCATCGTCTACGAACCGATCGTAGTAGAAACAGGGACAACTCACGCGCTGTTGGATCTTTACCAATTATTACTGGCCCACGCTGATCTCTACTCTTTGGCAACAACGGCATTACAAGACACAGAAATCAAGGCGATCGAACAGGAAAATAAGCTGAAAAATGTCCTGAACAACCAAACTCGCCTGATTCAGACTGAAAAGATGTCCAGTCTGGGGCAGCTTGTGGCAGGAATTGCTCACGAGATTAACAATCCCATCAACTTCATTTCAGGAAATATTGTTTATGCCAACGACTACGTTAACCATTTGACTAGAACTCGTCCAGCTTTACCAAACCCACTTTCCTGATGCAGGGCAAGCCATTCAGACCAGGATGGAGGAAATTGACTTAAGCTTTTTGATGGCGGATTTGCCTAAAGTGTTGTTATCGATGAAAATTGGAGCAGAGCGCATCCAAGACCTCATTTTGTCTCTGCGGAGTTTCTCTCGCTTAGACGAAGCAGAAATGAAAATGGTTGATGTGCATGAGGGTTTAGAGAGCACGCTGATCCTCCTGCGAAGTCGGCTTAAAGCTACTGCCTATGCTGGCGATATCCAGATCATTAAAGAGTATGGGCAACTGCCACTCATTGAATGTAATGCCAGCCAATTGAATCAGGTCTTTATGAATCTCCTGATCAATGCAATTGATGCCTTAGAAGCTAGGGATGAGAACCGTTCGGCTGAGGAGCTTCTGAGCAAGCCCAGTCAGATTACGATTCGGACGCAACGCTTAAATTCAGATGCGATCGCCATTCAGATCGCGGATAACGGCCCAGGGATGTCAGAAAGGGTCAAACAGCAACTGTTTGACCCTTTTTTACAACAAAGCCCATTGGTAAAGGCACCGGACTAGGCTTGTCGATCAGTTATCAGATTGTGACTGAGAAACATCGAGGCAGCATTCACTGTGTCTCAGAACCAGGGCAAGGAGCTGCATTTTGGATCGAGATTCCTGTGCGACAAGATGTTTTAGATCCAGAGCACCCAAAATTCTGATGGGGTTATTGAGGCTATTATTAAGTCTCCATCGGCGCACCCCGACCTTCAAGCATGAGTGCTGCACTGATTGCTGAATTACATGGTTTCATATTTTACCTACTTTTACCTACGGGTGGAGATCGCGACTCTAAGGGTTCGGTTTTAAGGTTGTTTCGCCCATCACCTCCGAGTATTGTCGTAAGAAGGGAGAGTCGTTGGAGAAATCATTCTTGAGATGAATGTACTTGAGATAAATGAAGGGTTCGATCGATTATGTGGGTAAAGAGCCGTGTATAAGTGGTACTTACCAACCCTGAGCGAAATTGTTGCCTTGGGTGATCTGACTCAAGACAAAGCTGTAGGACAGGGGAGCATCAAACAAGAAGGTACAGGATGGGCGTTTCGCTCACCTGCTCAGCAACAGTTGCGGGCTGAGCGAGAATGGAGCGGGGCGATCGCTGCCCTCAAACAACTATTGCAGCAAACTTTAGAATTTAATCAATTAGCCTCTATTTCCCAATCTACTCTGCCATCAGAGCAGTCTCCAGGAGCAACTCAAGGCATTGTGCTATCGGGGCCGTTTCCCATATTGGATCAGCCCAATTTACTGGCTAACTTTGCAGCTTGGACCTTTACAGTGGGTACCCCTGGTGAGATGCCAGTGCAGC
>JAAUOQ010000232.1 GCA_012034795.1 Leptolyngbyaceae cyanobacterium CRU_2_3 | reverse complement strand
GCGAGGCGATCGCCACTTTCCCGCCCGCCCGCAATAATCAAGCAGCAAAAACTCAAGCCTGGACCGGCCGAATTCCAGCCGTCACCGATACTAAAATGATCGTTGCTTGGAATAGCCTGATGATTTCCGGCTTGGCGCGAGCAGCGGCCGTCTTCCAAAACTCAGAGTATCTTGATCTAGCCGCCCAAGCTGCCCAGTTTATTCTGCATCACCAGTGGGTAGATCGGCGGTTTCATCGGCTCAATTATAGTCAGCTTCATGACAAGCTTAATGACAACAGTCAGGCTGCTGTGATTGCCCAATCGGAAGATTATGCCCTATTCATTAAAGCCCTCCTTGACCTGCATCAAGCCAGCATTGGGCTTACCCCATTACCACCTGCCAGCCCATTATCTCCGCAATCTTGGCTAGATGCAGCGCTGCGAATTCAAGATGAATTTGATGAATTTCTTTGGAGTGTGGAACTGGGCGGTTACTATAACACCGATGCCAGAGACGATTTGGTGGTGCGAGAACGAGGCTATGACGACAATGCCACCCCTTCTGCCAATGGCGTAGCGATCGCCAATCTCATGCGGCTGTTCTTGTTAACCGAAGAAATGTCCTATCTTGATCGGGCTGAGCAAGCCCTCCAGTCTTTTAGCGGGGTCATGGCAGAATCTCCTAGCGTTTGCCCTGGGTTGTTTGTGGCATTGGATTGGTTCCGCAATGCCACGCTAATTCAGACGAGCGGCGATCGAGTTGCCCAACTGAGCCGTCAATACACGCCCACTGCGGTTTACCAAATTCAGCCCCAGCTACCCGAAGGCGTCATTGGACTAGTCTGTCAGGGATTGAGTTGTCAGGAGCCTGCCCGCACGCCAGAGCAATTGCAGGAGCAGCTTCAGATTAGCCTAACGAGAAATTAAGTTGGCCAGTAACTACTCAGGCTGCCCTCACCCTAAATCCCTCTCCCAGCGCGGGCGAGGGACTTTGAGCCACTCTTGCTCCCCTTCTCTCCACCTGGGAGAAGGGGTTGGGGGATGGAGGGCAGTTCAAGCTCTGGAGCAAGCCTGAGTAGTTACGTTGGCCAAAATTAAGTTGGGACAAAATTAAGTTGGCCAGACTCTTGGTATGCAGCCCGATCGCCCCATCACTTCAGCCCGCAGTAAATGCCAAACCTGAATGAACCACTGTCTGGCTTCGGAAGTGGAATGCCCCCGGTAGCGACAAAGTAAGCCAGACTGAAGGCGAGTCGTTCCAGATTGTCCAGAGGCAGGCAAACCAGAGGCAGGCAAACCAGAGGCAGGCAAACCAGGCATAAAAAGCTCTCTAGCTTTGGTCACGAGTTGGGGCGAGATGGATTGCCCAACCAAAGCAAAGCTTGCGATCACAGGGTAACTTGCTAACCCGTGAAGACTGTGGAGCATGTCACTCCCGCCCATCAGCCGTTGAGGATCAACCCAAAGCAGCCGTCCTTGTTGCCAGACTTCAGTATGCGATCGCCATTCGCCCGACAAAAAGGTTTCGCCCCTGGCACTTCGCCCCAAACGAGTTATCTCCCAGCCTAACCACAGGGACTCTGCCTCCAGTTCTACTCGCAAATCCTGCCGGTAAATCGCGCCATTAAAGACAATCGACTCTTGAGGGAACCATTCCAGGCAAGCCCCTGTAGCCACCCGAATTTGAGTAGATTGCCTGGCTGCTGCACCACTGCTGCGATAGATCTTTGTAGCAGCCGCTGTCGTGATCAGAGCTTGGGATTGCGGATTGAGGCAAATATCGACCGAAAGGCGATCGCCCCCCACAATTCCACCTGCCGTGTGCAGCATAACGGTATGACACACTTCGCTGCCTTCTGGATAGAATGGGCGCTGAACCTTTAAGGGAGCCTGAACTTGGCTCCGGCTGAGCAGGGTTTCGCCAGGGCAATGTGTAAACTCTAGCTGGAGATGTCCATGCCAAGAAGCAGGGGAACTGGGAGGAGAGAGGAAATGAGACAAGGGGCGATCGCAGCTTAAATAGCTACTCAATAATAGAGCGCTTCGTGCTTAACTCAAATAGAGCGCTTCGCGCTAACTCAAATAGAGCACTCATACCGATTTAAATTGAAAACACAAGAGACTCTTGTACAGGCTGTTCCCAATTTTTCAATGGGGAGGGCATACTAGACAGAAGGAATTCAGGAAATGGGTGCATGATGAACCTGAATTATGGATATCGTTCTTTAATTCCAGTGCTAAAATCTCACTCCTAAAATTCCAGGATTAGGATTCCAGTGTCAGAATCCCAGTACGCCAATATGTACCTGGATTGGTCTAACTCATGTATGATCCGACCAAGTTTACGCTAAGAAATATGACCGAATGCGGAGCCGAGCTACGCAAGCTGGGTTGTGGTGCAACTAGTATGGAGGAAGTCAGCAATCGGATTGTTCACTATCTTTATACAAAATTCATAGATCGGCAAACTGGCAAGCCCGCCTTTGCCCTTGTGCGGTTTTTCAAAACCCATGCTTATGGACAATTAGAACCCAAGCTACAAGAAGTGGTGCATCAGACATTAGGACATTCTCCTGAAGCTCAGGTCAAATGCTTGACTCTCTTAGCGACAACCGGTGAACACCCAAATTGGCAATCGCGTCACCATTCGGCTAAACATCAAGCCATTCCGCTGCTAAGCGAACGGTTGGTTGACCAATCGCCTATGATTTCTCAACTGATTAAACAGTTTGGGCTAGCGATTGACACTGTGCTCTTACCCGATGCCCACTTAGATGCCCACTTAATGGTTGATCTGGAACAGAAAACCTTCAATGTTTTTCATGTGCCAGTGGCAATTGGCAGTCCTTATGTGCCTGCTCAGCAGGATTTTGTGATTCCATATGGCATTCAGTCGGTTTTAGGCTATGGCGGTATGTTGCCGTCGGGTCATTTGATGGCGGTGATTCTCTTCTCGAAGTTGACAATTTCCAGGGACACGGCTGACATGTTCAAAACTTTAGCTTTGAATACTAAAATGGCTGTGCTGCCCTTTGATTCAAGGATTATTTTCAGTGAATAACCTGATTTCGTGAGCGATCCTCGAAGAAGTAAGCAGTAAATAGCGATCGCCGCAACTAATCCAGGAAAAACTCAGGTTAAACAAACGGGTTTAAGTATGGAAGTTGAGCAACTGAAAGCGCAGGTAGCTGCCTTAGAGCAGCTTTTGGAAGTATACGAGCAGGAAGCCATTGAACAATCCAATCGGCTCGATAAAGCGCTGGAGAGGGTGCAACGCCATGCTCAACAGCTTGCTCATTCTGAGGAAGCTCTCCAGGTCTTAAAGTCAATTCTGGACAGTATGGGTGAAGGCGTGATTGTGACGGATGAACAGGGAAAACTCCTCTTTATCAATCCAGCCGCCCAACAAATTTTGGGAAACAATCACCCGCTGTTTCAGCAGGGTAATCGAGGATGGCAGCAGTTTGAAGGGCTGTTCCTCCCCGATCGCGTCACACCTTACTCGACCGAAGATCTGCCTTTGGTTCGGGCAATGCGAGGAGAAGTAGTAGACGCTACAGAAATTTATGTCCGCTCTGAGTCAAGTGAGCCAGGTATCTGGTTGCGAGTCACTGCCCGGCCAATTAAAGGAGAAACTGGCAATCTCCGGGGTGGGGTTGCAGTTTTTCACAACATTACTGCGGTTAAAACAACAGAAGATGCGCTCCGACAGTCGGAAGTGCGATCGCGCCAACAAGCCCAGCAGCTAGAGCAGACTTTGCGGGATTTACAACAGACTCAAGCTCAGCTTGTGCAAACGGAGAAAATGTCTAGCCTGGGGCAATTGGTTGCTGGGGTTGCCCATGAGATTAACAATCCTGTCACCTTTATTCATGGCAATATTGCCCCCGCAGAACAATACATTAAAGATGTGTTGAGGTTACTCAGCCTTTACCAGCATTATTACCCAGAACCCATTGCTGAGATCCAGGCAGAAATTGAGGCGATCGACCTCTCTTTCATTAGAGAAGACTTACCAAAGTTACTGCAATCTCTGAAGATTGGCACCAAGCGGATTTGTCAGATTGTGCGATCGCTGCGTAACTTTTCCCGGCTTGATGAATCAGACATGAAGCCGGTAGACATCCATGAAGGATTGGATAGCACACTCTTACTGCTCAAAGATCGGCTCAAGGCGCGAGCCGGGTTGCCTGGCATCATTGTTATGAAAAATTATGGGGTGTTGCCGCTCGTAGAGTGCTATGCAGGGCAGCTTAATCAGGTGTTTATGAATATTGTGTCGAATGCGATTGATGCCTTAGAAGAAGGGGTCGGGCAGAATGCAGAAGGCTCAGACGATGGCATGACATCCTACCCACACTCGTTGATTCCGACCATCCAAATTCATACAGAAATGACTGATTCTCATGTCATTATCCGGGTTGCTGATAATGGAAATGGCATGTCTGAGTCGGTCAGGGCCCGCCTGTTTGATCCTTTCTTTACGACCAAACCGATTGGCAAAGGCACTGGCTTGGGGTTGTACATCAGCTACCAAATTATTGTAGACAATCATGGCGGCATTCTAGAGTGTATCTCCGAACCCGGACAAGGTACAGAATTTTGGATAGAGATTCCAATTCATCAAACCTTGGTTGATTCTACTAAAGTAGAACCAGCTAGAACCCACACTACTGATGCTGAGAATACGGGTGCTGAGAATATGGATGCTGGGGAATATGGGTGCTGAGAATATGGATGCTGAGAATATGGGTGCTGAGAATATGGGTGCTGAGAATATGGGTGCTGAGAATAAAGTCAGTGTTTAAGTTCTCAACGCACTGTCCACAGTTGCGACACAGAAGCAAAACTGCTGGTATCACAAAACACAAGTTTGGCTACCGTAGTGCGGGCACAGCCCTGCCAAGTTTAGAGTAATTTTACGCCGTTCCAGCGATCGCCGGCCTGATCAAAAATCAGCAGAGCGCCAATGGGGTTTTGGGAGCTTGGCAATCTACTGAAAATTGTTAATCTCAGTAGATCGCCAAGCTCCCAATAATTCTTTCAAAATCCCATTTGCGATCTACTGAATCTCTCTAGGTGTAAGGCTTTCAGAACCATCAAGTTTTGAATTTGGAATTACTGCCGCCTTGGAGATTTCGTCTTCAAACCCCTTTAGGGTTTTCTCATGACTGATTTGGGATTGCTATATATAATTCAGAGGCAATTCAAATCGGGCTGAAATCCAGTTTAAGGAGAAAGGCGAATATGGCAGAGATTGAAACCGTTGCACAAAATTTGTTGCAACTTGATGAAGATGACCTGATGGTGCAGATTGGAGTGCGGGCACAGGCAATAGAGGTCAGCCCAGAGGCTGGGTCGATCGATTCTCTCAGTGAAGAGATTCCTACATCACGAGGAGCTTTGAGTGATTTGCTTAAGGCAGGAAGTCATGTGTTTGCGCCTGCTAGTGAGCAAGCGTACAAAATCCTCTGTTCCCCAATGGGTGGGGATAGCGAACTGGCAGCAGAACTCGATCGCTTGATGAGTGAAAAGACAGCCACAGCCGCAGCCAAGATGACTAGCCTATTGACTCCTGTTTTGGTAGGGAGTTTAGGATTACCTCAGTCGCTGGCGGTGTTGGTTGGTTCCTTAATTGTCAAAAAGCTTTCCAAGGGGCATCTGATTTCATTTGTGTCAACTGGAAGGCAAATTTAGAGTCTTCCTCTATGCCTGGGTCAGCCACATCTGCTGCTGATGTTTCCATTTAATGTTGCGATGGCTCTGCGGAAAAATCTTGATTGGATTTCAGCCGATCGGGGATCAAGCATTTTGTTGCAATCCCCTAACTCGAAATAGTAGCCGATCGCTTCTATTACTCCACTGAGGAGGTTCTCAAACAAGAGATGAAAATGAGTTTTGTAGATCTTTAGGCAAAAACTTATCGATGTACTGCGAAGTGACTGGAAGCGATCGCAGTTTGGCAGATTCATTAGAAGGGTGATGGGTATCAGATTGAAGATCAAAATTATAAAGTTGGCATAACTTAGATCTTCTGTTCTGGCGATCGATAGGTGTAACAAAGGTGGTATATCTCATCTCATCTATGAAAGATTAAGGGGGATAAGGCTCTGTGTGTCGTTGGGTACAGTGGCTGGAGTGGGAGCAATCGCCTTAGTGGAATTGGGAGAAACACTAGTTGTTTACCGATTTAAATCGGTATGAGAAAACCAAAAAGGGGGTTGGGGACGAAGATCAAGGAGGCGGCAACGCCCCCTCCACCCCTTCTCACAAATTATTGAGGACTGCCATAGCAGAATAAACTAGTGTTTATTTGGGTAGAGTGATCGGTTCAAAATCATAACCTGTGCCTGAGCGCGATCGCTCACCCTTCTGAGTTACCTGTGCCAAGTGGTGCTCTAAGTTGCTTTCCTGAATGCGATCGCCCGATGGTTCAAAGGACAGCTTGCCAGATACTCCCATCATAGAGAAATTCTCGGAGTGGAGAATCCTGGCAATTGCTTCGCGATTGGGGGTTTCTTTAGTCTGTCGGAGAGCCTGAATCAAAGCTGTGGCGGCATCGTAAGACATAGCGGTGCGCCAGTTGACGGGCGCTTTCCACAAACGCTGAGACACTGCTATGAAGCTAGCAGGCGCACTATTGATTGACCAGGGAACCGCAACAACCATATCGATCGCATTGTCTCCTCCCTCTTTCAGAGTTTTCAGCGTATACACATCATCTCCTGCCAATAGGCTCAAGCGCTGATTGTTGGCTTTGATCACTGCGATGGCATCATCTAAATCTTGAGTATCTCCCAATAGCACCAGTGCTTCAGCCTCTT
>JAAUOQ010000231.1 GCA_012034795.1 Leptolyngbyaceae cyanobacterium CRU_2_3 | reverse complement strand
TGAGAATCGCCGTTTTTACCCCGCGTTGGGGGGAGATCATCGGTTCTGTCGGGCGGTTCAGCAGAATTTGCAGTGCCATTGCTTGCAGTGCCATTGCTTGCAGTGCCATTACTTGCCGCCCCAAAACTCGATCCAGGAGGAGAGGTAGGGGTGCCTGTGACAGGTTCTAATCGTTCTGAAAGCTGAGGAGAACTACGCACTAGTTCACTGGATATCCCCGGAATGGGTGATGACGAGACTTGAGGACACGACCTGGAAACAGAAAACCCCCCCTGTCCGGGGTATGCCTTCTCCGACGCAACAGGTGGGCAACCCGGTATGCCCTTGCCGACTGTGGGTTCTAAGTGGCTAGGCATATGCAGCTTTCGCTCATAGGCTTCTAGATCTAAATCAAAGGGTCGCATCATGGCTTACCAGAGAAGGGGAATCAGCAAAACAGGCATCAATCAGAACCGCTGAGCGGATGGGTCGATCAAAATGGTATTGAGCATATTGACGGAAAACTCGCTCAATTGAGAGCCAAACTCCAGCAGTTGCTAGTGGCAATGGTTTAGATTGCAGCCATTCTTCAATGAAGCTTGCCTGGGCCAACTGCTGTAAGATATCAAGTTCGATCGCACTGAGCTGCACATAATGCAGATCGGGAATTTTTTGAGGAAAACGTTGAGCAGCACTAGAATTAGAACCAGAGTTGCGCGGCGGTAAATGCTCGGATTTAAGCTGCTCTAGAGCCGAAAGGAAGTAAAAGACCCCCCCTGCGATCGCACTGAATCCAATTCGCCACTCTGGATCGGTAAAGTCAGGCACCACAAGCTGTTGCGTCACACAGCAGCGTTGCACCTGCGGCGGCAACCCTGCGAGTGCCAAGAGGTGAAAAGTGGCATGAACCAAACCTGGCAGAATTGCTAGGGCAGGCAGTCGTTCTAGACGGCTGAGGTGCTCCCGCAAAAGGTAAAAAGTTCGGGCTGTGGGTGCTCGCTCAAGGCTTGACACAGAACCAGTTCTGCTAGATATTGACTGGCCGTTAATTTGCCCAAATCCAGACTCAACCCTGGATAGGATTCTAGGCTTTGAGCCTGGGTAATCTTATCGAGGTTTTTGCCCTTGGCAATCAGCAGTTGATTAACCACAAATAACCCGCTTCGCCCATTCAGGCTGGATCTGTACTTACGAGAACCAGGGGCGATCGCCCGGATTAAGCCAAACTCTTCAGTGAGAATCGTGAGCAGGCGATCGCTCTCTCCCATGGGAGCGCTTTTGAGATTGATACCGAGTGCTTTGTACGTTCCACTCATGAAGATCGGGGATGGGGGGTGTGGATTGGGGATTGAAAGCGAGGTTAAATCTCAGATGGTTCAGATGATAGCGATCAGATCTTCATCTTTCATCGTTAACATCCTCTATTTTCTATTTTCTACTTCTTCCAGATTATCGCGTTGGCGGATGAGATCGACACCGCGAGAGGTACCCAGTCGAGTTGCCCCTGCCAAAATCAGGGCGATCGCCTGCTCAACCGTCCGAATGCCGCCAGAGGCCTTAATGCCCACCCGGTCTTTAGCAATACTACTGAGCAAGCTCACGTCGGACACCGTCGCACCTCCATTCCAGCCGGTATTAGTTTTGAGATAGGCAACTCCAGCATCCATACAAACCTCAGCCGCCAGTCTAATTTCGGGTTCAGTCAACAGAGAGGTTTCTAAAATTGCTTTGACGGTTTGCCCAGTCGATTCACAAATTTCGGCGATTTCTCGATGGAGGAGTTCTGTTTTGCCCATTTTCACCCAGCCCAGATTAAGCATGACATCCAGTTCTGTCGCTCCATCTTCGGTCGCCGTTTCAGCTTCAAAGCGCTTAACGGCTGACGTGGTTGCGCCTGTTGGAAACCCAATCACCGTACAAACTTGAGGATTTTTGTTATGAAGGAGTTCAGTAGCTTGACGAACATGGACTGGGTAAATACAGACTGTGGCAAATCCAAAGCGATCGGCATCTTCACAATACTGTCCTACTTGATCAGGTGTAGCGGTAGAAATCAGCAAAGAATGATCAATAAACTCAGCTAAATTAATCTCTGAATGTGGCTTAACCATAGTTTCTCCTCTCCCCTCTGTTACTCACTTGTATCAGAAAAGGTCAGGAAGTTTCAGATCTTGGGGTCTAAGTCCAGCTAAATTAGGCTACAGCTAAAGGTAGAAATGGCTGAAGATGGTGTCATGGGACACAGCCCCACCCGATGACTACGTTATTCTGATAGAGGGTTAAAATTTATTTCGGTTTCGTTACTCTAGCTACAGTTTAAAATTGCTTCTCCTTATTTTTGAGGTTAGTATGGCTTCTCTTTCCACAACCCCTTATGGACAGTTCTCGGAAGATGTGACCTGGGATAGCTTGAAACGGGCGATCGCCGCAAGTTCAGGCTTTCAACGGTGGCGTGTTGAACATGTAAATGCCCTTCATTTGCAAAATTCTAGCCTAGAGCAGTTGGTCAGCCGCTATTTGCGAGAAACCCTCGAAACGCTAGCCTACTAAAAGATCTGCGGATTAATTCAGATTCGCACTCTAGGGGGTTCTGAAGGGCAAGTGGCATTCGCCCCTGTTCCAGATTTCTGGGGGGTGAACAATGCCCATCCAGTTTGGGAATGAATCTTCAGCCCCGCCGGGCTTTCAGCGGAATAGGCGAATTCCCTCTAACAAACGATTGATACTGCTGTTCAGATTTTGCAATTCCTCATAAGCATTACTCATCCGATCGCCATCTACATAGACCTCTTGGGTCGGATAGTTTTGCACAATTTCTAATAGGCTGACTCGGTTGTCTCCGCTAGCCGATAAAACCAGTGCAGAGCGCAGAGCCTTGGTATCTTCTTGTTGGGAAGGGGTGTAAACATACTGACTGAGTTGTCCCAAGGCGATGTCTCCCACAAAGCTATTCAGCACCCGATCGAGCGTCACAGCATTCACCTCAGACTCATTAGTGAGGGTCTCACGGATTTTTCCGGATCTTGCCCAGACATCCGAAGATAGTTACGCAACGGGCGAGTTGTCTCGCCCGTCTGGGCAAATTTAGCCAGGTCAGCCACTGCAACCGATCGGCGGAAAACTTTGTATTTCATCACAACCCGCTCAGCAGCCGTGGCTGGGGCTGCAACTAATGTTACACCCAATCCACTTAACCCTAAAATTGCCACCCAGGAAATCAACCCGCCTGTTTTGAATAATCCGTGATGCATAATTTCCTCTGGTATAAGGGAACTGTACTGAAGACTGCTGAATCCTGATTTGCTTTTGCTGGAGTGCAGTTGGTTCTGGCGTAATTCGCTTTAGCGCGATCGCAGGTTAATTTGCGTCTGAGGGCTGGTCTGGTTGCCTTCGCGAGCAGTGGCCTGCACCCGATAGCGTAGTCCAGGCACATTCACCGGGGGTGAAGGGACGGCAACCTGAAACCGTCCAGTATTATCAGCAGTTAATTCTGTATCAACAACGGTTTGGCCACCGACGGTGATACCCAAAATGGATGCACCTGCCACAACTTTAATTTGCACTTTGGCATTAGGACGAGTCTGTCCTACCAGAGTGAAGCCTTCTGTGCCCACGTCGCCACCGTCCTGGTGGCTAGTAAAGCGGGGTTGCAAGGTTGTATTTCCAGGAGTCGGGGAACCGCCCCCCGTAGACCCACCTCCCGTAGAGCCACCACTGGCTGAGTTAAACACCACAGGTTGAGACGCTGCCGCATAAACGCCTGGGGATTGTCCGCTGCTGCTGGCTGGACGCCGTAAACGACCGAGGATAATTCCTTCAGAAATGCGATCGCTCTGCTGTACCGTCAGGCTTGCCGTATAGGTGCCAGACGCAGTTTCGCGGGCGGGAATTTCTCGCACGGTACGATTGTCTAAGATCAGCAGGAAAGTGCCTTGTAGACCAGCCGTCCCTCTCATCGTCAGGGTCAGGGTTTGTCCGGTGGTCAAAACAGTGCTCACACCATCATGACTAATTGACGAAATCTGCCCTGCGGGTTGAGATTGCTGTACCGTAAAAGCCCAACTGGTCGAGCGAGCATTGCCATTGGTATTCTTAAACTCGACCCGTACCTGCACCTGCCCTGCGGGAAAAGGCTGGCTAGGGCGGTAGGTGAACAAGCTGCGTGTGATGGTGCTTTGACTGGTGACATCACGACCATTCACAAAGATCTTGACGGTACTGAGGTCCACTTCAACGCCCGTTGTGGTGTCAAATTGCCCAGAGATTGAGGTGCTAGGCGACACATTAGTGCTACTGCTAGGGGGTTCAAAGTTTGAGATGCGCTGTGCGAAACCAGGCGATGATAGAGCGCCAGGAGTCAGAACCAACCCTGTGGTAGCGAGTAGCGTAATCAGCGATTTTTGCATCATAAATATTTTTCAACAGTAAACCCAATTTTTCTTTAGTCGCCTCTGGAACTTTCTCCCATGGTGTCAAAATTGCGTATTTTAGAGCCGAGTGAGCTTCCGAAGTAGGGGGATTTTGGCTGAGGCGGCGTACTGTTTCTTGGATAACGTGTTGAGCGTTGACGGCATTTTTCATCAGGTTGCCAATCACCATCTCCACCGTAACGCTATCGTGATCCTCATGCCAGCAGTCATAGTCGGTTGCCATTGCTAGCGTTGCGTAGGCAATTTCGGCTTCTCTAGCCAGTTTGGCTTCAGGCAGGTTGGTCATTCCAATAATTGTCGCTCCCCAACTGCGGTAGAGATGGGATTCCGCTTTAGTGGAAAAAGCAGGACCTTCCATGCAAACGTAGGTGCCTCCTCGGTGTAGCGTTACTTCTGGAAGCGTGAGTGAGGCGATCGCCTCACTCAAAATCTCTGCTAGCTTGGGGCAAATGGGATCGCCAAAGGCAATGTGCCCAACAATTCCTTCACCAAAGAAAGTAGAGATGCGGCTTTTAGTGCGATCGATGAACTGATCAGGAACTACCATATCTAGGGGTTTGACCTCGACCTTCAGCGAACCAACGGCTGAAGCAGAAATGAGATACTCTACGCCCAAGCTTTTCATCGCGTAGATGTTTGCCCGAAATGGCAGTTCCGACGGCAGGAGGGTGTGATCGCGACCATGCCGTGCTAAAAATGCCACACGAGTTTCTTCTAGCGTACCTAAAATCACTGCATCCGATGGACTGCCAAAAGGGGTATTAATTTGCACCTCTGCTACGTCCTGGAGCGCCTCCATCTTATAGAGTCCGCTACCGCCAATAATGCCAATCTTGACCTGTTCCATACTCACACTTTCCCGTAATAACCTGATGCTGCAATTACTTGATGCTGCGATCACCTGATGCTGCGATCACCTGATGCTGCAATGACAAGTTATTCTATCGGCAATGGGGGGTTGAGTGTCTATCTCACACTCAACCCCCCATGAGTTCCCCAAGGCAAAGCGCCATGCCCTTTTATGCCGACCAATTTGGCTATCCCACCAAATTTAACTCTGGGTGCAAAATATTGTTGAGAATTGAAGCTGGACGCTGCTTATGCTTCCAGGCAAATGCATGGCGGAAAGCAGCATCCTGGCAGGATCGCAGTTCCTCAAAGCCAATAATGTCGTAGGTCAGCAGATTTTCATACTCAAAGGGTAGACGGACATTATGCAATCCGGCATTGTCGGTACAAATGGCAATATCGACCCCAGCCTCGAAGCAGCGATCGAACACGACTTTAAGCTGGTGAATGCTCTCCAGGGTGCCAGTCTTGGTATAGGTTGTAGGGCAAACCTCCAAGCATTGACCCTCTCTGGCTAACTGGGGTAATAGTTCTGGATAGAGCAAAGGGATCTGGATGCCATGTCCAATTCGCATCAAGTAAGGTAGTAGCTCTGGATAGCAACCTTCGGTGGTTTCATATAAATGCCCGGTGGTGTTGAGTCCCAGCGATCGCCCATAGGCATACAGTTCAATAAACTCACTCATGCGATCGCGGTAGTGGGCATCGCCCCCAGCAATATCAATGCCACAGACATGAGATTTGGACTGAGCAGCCAGATCCACGATCGCTCGGTTCACTTCGTAAGGTAGGCGTGTGTGCATGCATAAAATTTGGCTAGTAACAATTGGATATTCCACCGCCTGGCTAGCCTGCCCTACTGTTTCCACAATGGCTACCATCTGATCAATCCGCTCAGTTTGGCTCAAATGCTCCGGAGTTCTTAAATATGGCGTATAGCGTAGTTCCAGGTAGGCTAAATTCTCAAACACATAGGCACCCCGAATTAATCGATAGATAAAATAGGGCAACGTGTCTTGAGTCTGAACTTTTTCGACTAGCGTATGGAGTTCCAGGTATTCATCTAGCGTTTTGCGCGGGCGCGTATAGAAATCCTCAAATGCTTCATAATTGGCAAAAGGTTCAGACAAAGCTGCCTGATTACGTTGGAAATAGCGCCATAGCACGCGGGGGACAACAGAGCCGCCAAGATGACGATGTAATTCTGCGTATAAAGCCACAAAAACCTCTTTTTTGTTTAAGTTCGGTCAGGTGTTTAAGTTAGTCAGGAACAAAGGCAACGTAGGGGGCAGCGATAAGGGACGTTGCTTCGTCAAGGAGACTTGCGTCCTATCCGAATATCCAATTTGTTAAGGGGGGCAATGCCCCCCTTCCTATGATTCGTCCAATGCGATCGCGTGTTCGGATAGGCTGCTAGAAGTCCAGGGCGAAAACGAGGTTGCTGAATAGGGGCTATTTCACAATTGCCAATAGGTTCTACCTGCGGCTAATCCAATAAGTCTGCAAAACAGACTAGCGGTAAGTATCTTTAAGCCTGCTGTTACAGGCTTAGTCTGCGTCGTCCTGGGCTTTCGCT
>JAAUOQ010000230.1 GCA_012034795.1 Leptolyngbyaceae cyanobacterium CRU_2_3 | reverse complement strand
CAGCGGGTTGTCCTGCAAATTCCAGGTTTCCCCCATCAGAGAGAGAATTTCCGGATGAGAGCGCCATTCGTAAGTGATGGAGGTCGCTGTATCTGTTGCCTTACAGCGATAAACCAGACAGCGACAGACCTGCATGGCTTTTCCTAACTCCTCAACCGCCACTTTGAAAATCTCATTGGGATCGAGCGATCGCCGCATTGCTGAAGTAATTAGATTTACCAACCGCTCTCGCCGCTCTTGAGCCGACATTGACCGATACGCTTTCAGTAACTTATATTGCCCTGCTTGCAAATAAGTCACTAATCGCTGAGCAAATGGATCGGGATCTAGATCGCCTAAACGGGCAGGGAGATCTGATAAAAACTCTGTTTTGGCTTGGGAAACCTTATCTGCTAGCTCAGGGCGATAGAGCAAAATTCGGTTCAGCAGAATTTCTGCTGCTTTGCCACTCACTTGGCGATCAAACGTCCAAATCCCTTCAAAGCGACGGGTTTGATCCATCGCTGACAATCCCTGTACTGCTTTTTCTCTAGGGGCTAGTGTTTGCCGCTCCTGGCAAATTAAACAAGCCGCGTAGTGTTGCCCCATGACAACCAAATGCCACTCATGGCTGAGTTGATCTTCGGCTTCAAAGGCGATCGTTTCGTACTCTTTAGATTCGTTAGTAAAGCTCGTTTCTGGGGCTGCCAGAACATAGACTTGCTTCGTCAGCATCGCAATCCGCCCATAGCGATGGGCTTCCTGGCGATAAAACCGCTCTCGCTGAAAGCTAGCAATTACTAAAGATGAACGAATACCTCCCGCTAACACCTGATCTTCCATGGCATGGGAGAGGGCAGTGAGCGAAGCCTTAAAGTAGAGTTGGGGGCGCAACTGGGGCGAGCTTTGCAATAACTCTTCCAGTACGGAAGTTTGGATGCTCATCGGTCATCTAGCGTCATAGATCCACTATAAGGGCATCAGAGACGTGAGAGAGCAACGAATCAGAGGAAGATATAGAAATTATTCTTCACATCTGATACCGTCCTCTAATCAGGTGATTTCTCATTTTCAACCTGGACTAAATGAGACATGAACCAGTTGATGGACAGGCTTTGCGATAGAGTGACAATATGTATGACAATGATGACCTAACGGTACTGGAAGCCGAAATTGAACTAGACCCCCTGGATAGCATTGGGACAGGCAATGCTGAGGAAGAAATCCCTCAGCCAGATCCGGATGAGATGCTGGCGCTGCTAGAGTCGCCCCACAATCAGCAGCGAATGCTTGCAGCCAGGGCTTTTTGTGAACTGGAAGATGCGCGGGCCGTCCCTTACCTGATCCGGTTGCTGTCAGATGCTTGTCCTTTGGTGCGAGTGAGTGCGGCTTATGGGTTAGGACGCAACCCTAGCTCTAGTGCGGTTGAATTCTTGATTGATCAACTCAGTCGAGATTGGAATGGCTATGTTCGTAAGGGCGTGGTTTGGGCGCTAGGAACTGTCACGATCGCCGCTCCTTGGAACCCTTAACCAATGCGCTCAAGACAGATATTTCGGCCGTGCGTTTGTGGGCAGCGAGTGCGTTGGCGCAGATGGCTAGTGTTGGTTATGATGCAATTATTGCTGCCATGCCAGCGCTGATTGAAGCCCTTCGTCAAGATCCTGTCTCGGCCGTCCGTAGTAACTGTGCCTGGACAATCGGTCAGCTTTGCCGAGAACTGCCTTCCAACGTGGTTTATGCTACAGCGATCGATGCTTTGATTGAGGCATTTGCCGAAGATGAAGAGTTGGGTGTGCGCGAAGATGCCAAAACTGCCATGCTGCGAGTAGGTGATCCTCGCGGACTGCAAGTGATAGAAGAATTGGAGTTGGAAGGATTCTAAAGGTATTCTCAAACTTGAAATTGAACCTTAGCAATTCACAAGAACTTATAGATTACTGTGTAGGTTGCAAAGATTTCAAGAACTACCCCGATAGGGCCAGGAAACTCTCATAATGGCTAATGTAGGAAGAAAGAGTTCTGGGAACACCGTTGGGTGGGCGCTTGTTGAAATCTGCAGGGCAAGGTTATAGAGTCATGAGCATAGTTCTAATCGTGGATGATAGCCAAACGCTGCGGACCATGCTTTCGGATCTGCTCGAAGGTGTTGGCATCCAAGTGATTGAAGCAACTAACGGCGTTGAGGCGAAGGAGAGTATCCAAGCGAAGCTGCCCGATTTGGTGATCACGACCTGATTATGCCTGAGATGAATGGCTACGAACTTTGCCGCTGGATTAAAAATGATCCAACCAAGCAAGGTATTCCAGTGCTGATCTGTTCAACTAAAAGTGAAGAGTTCGATCGCTACTGGGGCATGAAGCAGGGTGCAGATGCCTATATTACTAAGCCGTTTCATCCACCTGAACTGCTAAAAACAGTCAAGCAACTGTTGCGCAGTCGATAGGATGAATCTAATGTACTGTCCGTTCTGGATATAGGGACTTCAGAAACCAAGTTATTTTTTGAAAATACCTATATATAGGTTTTTAATGTCAACACATTTCTGTAGGGGCGGTAGGGGCTAGGCATGCCTAGCCCCTACAAGCCATGATTTGTCTCTGTATATTAGAGACAAATCTATGCTGACTATTGAGTTTATGAAGGGAGTACCGCTACACTGAGGGTGCCGATAAATTTTCTGTAAGCACATTTTGCCCTATGTTTGGGGAAAGATTGCAATTGTGTTACAAAGGGGTTGCACCAGAGGACAATCTATCAGCGATCTTTGCGATCGCAGTAGAAACTTTAAGTCCGCCCAACATCCCATCTAACATTCCGTCTAACATAACAGTCCGTTTAACATAGCTCTATTTTTGATGCTGGTTTGATAGCAAGTCTTAGTGGGTAACCTGCTAGTACACCTCATTTTTCGTCCGAAATTCAAGGGGAAATTCTATGTCAATGAGCGGTATCCTTCAAGGACTGAATGAGTTTCAGAATCATTATTTCAGTGCCAATCAGGAGATGTTTGAACGGCTTTCCCACGGGCAATCTCCTGAAGTTCTATTTATTACCTGCTCCGACTCTCGCATTGATCCTTGCCTAATTACCCAAGCCCAACCTGGAGAACTTTTTGTAGTCAGGAATGTAGGCAATATCATTCCCACCTATGGAGCCGCAAATTACGGTGAAGGGGCGGCGATCGAGTACGCTATTCATCACCTCAGCATCAAAGATGTGATTATTTGTGGACACACCCACTGTGGGGCAATGAAAGGCCTATTACAAATTGGTAGTCTCGCAGAAGAAATGCCCTTGGTGTATGACTGGCTCAAGCGCAATGCCGAAGCCACCCGCCGACTAGTGTTGGAAAATTATCGAGATTGCGATAGTGAAAAAATGCTCAAAATTGCGATCGAGCAAAATATTTTGACCCAAATTGAGAATTTAGAAACTTACCCGATTGTCCGTTCCCGGCTGCACGCTGGAAAACTCAACCTTCACGCCTGGATTTATGAAATTGAATCCGGTACAGTTTTTGCCTACAATGCCGGTTCTGGTAGCTTTACCTTGATGGACAAACGCCCGTTCCCCGTGCCTGATCCCCTGTCAGGCATGCACTATAAAGCTGTAGCTTTGGAGTAATTAGGGTTTTCCCATTCTCTAAGCCGGTTTTACGGCAATACATTCAATTTCGACTTTCACGTCTTTAGGCAAACGAGCCACCTCCACGCAGGCACGGGCAGGGGCGATCGCTTCGGCAAAATATTTGGCATACACCGCATTCATCGCAGCAAAGTCGTTCATGTCTTTGAGGAATACTGTCGTTTTGACGACATCTTCTAGTGTGGCTCCAGCGGCTTCCAGAATGGCAGTTAGGTTGGCCATTGCCTGCTCTGTTTGGGGGGCTACATCCCCTTCGCCTACAATCATTCCCGTTTTAGGATCTAGTGGAATTTGCCCAGCCACAAAGATCAGTTCACCAGAGGCAGCGATCGCCTGGTTATAGGGCCCAACTGGAGCGGGTGCGCGATCGGTTTGAATAATTTTGCGGGTCATAGTTTTTAAGTTTTAGGTCAATTCGGCTGGGTCAATTCGGCTGGTCGTTCAGGGGTTAAGGATCAGATTCTACCCTTCATGCTGATCTTTTATCTTTTCAGAATCCTGGGACTGATGCCGTACTGCCGATAGTACCAGTAGTCTCGTAAGATGCGATCGTGATCAAAGCACAGCGGCGAGGGCAGGTTCCAAAGTTCAAACAGGGCAAGATTCTTGGCATCATCGCCTGCTTTTGGTTCTCCTTTGGCGGTTGCCAGAAAGACAATGCTGATCGTGTGTTGGCGAGGATCGCGATCGGGATCAGAATAGACCTGAAACTGTTCTACCAGTTCGACCTTTAAACCTGTTTCTTCTTCAGCTTCTCGTTCGGCTGCTGTTTCTACCGATTCGCCATAGTCTACAAAGCCGCCGGGAATGGCCCAGCCATAGGGCAGGTTGAGCCGCTCAATCAGGACGATCGCCGGTTGGGGTCGATCGATTAGCTCAATGATGATGTCAACGGTAGGGGCAGGATTTCGGTAGGTCACAAGCAAATTCAACGCTATTTGTGCTTTCGTTTAGTAATATCAGATTTTCGGCGTTGCTGAATTAAGATATGAACGGCAAAATCCGCCCTCACCCTAGCCCTCTCCCCAATAAGGGACCCAGAGAACAAGATTTCTAGCTCCCTTCTCCTTGGGGAAAAGGGTTGGGATGTAGCTGGCTTCTGCGGAGCAGTGGGTAAATCCCCATACCTGGCTTCAGCAACGCCCCATCGCCCGGTTCGATTGTAGAACTTTAGTTACATATTCAGCCTTTTATACCTGTGGTAGAGTCGTTTTGAAGACTTAAGTCCTTCATCATCGGTCAATTGGGGGCTATTTATGCGGTGGCAATTGGGTCGAAGAAGCACGAATGTAGAAGATCGGCGCGGAAGTCGAGCTTCAGGGCCGGTGGTGGGAGGCGGTATTGGGTTATTTGTGGTAGCGCTGATTGTGGCGTTGTTGGGTGGTGATCCTTCTGTGGTTTTGGATCAGGTTGCTCCCCAGGGAGACCAGTACTCTCAGCCTGCTCAAGTCAGCCGTACCCAGAATAACGATGAAATGAAAGATTTTGTCTCCGTGGTGTTAGGGGAAACAGAAGACACCTGGGGCGATATCTTTCGGCAAAATGGTGAACGCTACGTAGCGCCAAAGCTGGTGCTGTTTTCCAATTCGGTGGAGTCGGCTTGCGGCTATGCCGAAGCTGTAACCGGGCCGTTCTACTGCCCTCGCGACCAGAAAGTCTATATTGACCTGAGCTTTTATCAGCAGTTAAAAAATCAGCTTAATGCACCCGGAGACTTTGCCCAAGCCTATGTGATTGCCCATGAAGTGGGGCATCATGTGCAGAATTTAATGGGGATTTCTCAGCAGACGCAGCGGTTGCAGCAGCGATCGAGTAGAGAGCAAGCCAATCAAATTTCGGTGCGAGTAGAACTACAGGCAGATTGCTTTGCGGGCATTTGGGTAAATCGCACTCAGCAATCGAAGCAGCTTTTGGAAGCGGGCGATGTGGAAGAGGCGCTGAATGCAGCCAGTGCGATTGGGGACGATCGCCTGCAAGCTGAATCTAGAGGCTATGTGGTTCCAGAGTCTTTCACTCACGGATCTTCGACTCAACGGGTGCGCTGGTTTAAGCGCGGCATTCAGACAGGTGAGATAGGGCAATGTGATACGTTTGCCGCGAAAACTCTCTAGCGATCGCCATACCGGAGCCTCCATTTATTTTGTACGAGTACTGATGCAGGAAGCCACTGATGCAGGAAGCCGATCCTGTAGGGGCGATCACTGGGGTAGCAAGCAGTATGCCACAATTTAGACGAGACGCCAGAGGTGAATGCAATGCTCTTACTCGACAAAACAGACGATCAACGTATTGTCCATCATGGAACTTGGGAACAGTTCAAGTGGATTCAAAAGGGCTTCGATGGATCGCCAGGTGTGCGGCTCTCCTACTATAAAGACACGATCGAGGTTTTTATGCCAGGACGCGAACATGAAATCTTTTCGCGGCTGATTGGCTACTTGGTGACAACCTTCTTAACTGAAAAGGGCATCTTCTTTCAACCCACAGGAGCAATGACCCAAGAAAAGGAAGGGGTGGTTTCGGCGCAAGCAGACGAGTCTTACTGCATTGAGAGCGCTAAACCAATCCCAGATTTGTCCATTGAAGTGATCGTTACTAGCGGCAGTGTCGGTAAACTAGAGCGTTACAAAGCTTTGGGTGTGCTTGAAGTTTGGTTTTGGGAAGATGGCGTGCTAAAGCTCTACCATCTTCAAGCGGGTAACTATGAACGGATCGATCGCAGCCAGTTACCTGGACTCAATGACCTTGACCTTACTTTATTGAGACGCTGTATTTCGATGGCTGAAACGGACGCTGGAGCAGCGATTAGAGCTTTTCGTCAGGCGCTTTAACGCGATCGCACTTGCCAATCATGCAGACAATCATACAGCCAAAGAATTTTTTGAAGGGCAGAGAGAATATGATAGGCAAACTGCAAACGCTAGAAACCTGGCAGCACGGTTACATCATAGCTAACGGTATTCGGCTCCATTATGTTACCCAGGGTGAGGGGGAACTGATGCTGATGTTGCATGGTTTTCCAGAATTTTGGTACTCTTGGCGGCAACAGATCCCAGAATTTGCCAAGGATCATAAAGTGGTGGCGATCGATCTACGGGGTTACAACGACAGTGACAAGCCGAGTGATCCGAAAGCGTATCGGATGGAGGAATTGATTAAAGATGTGGCGGAGGTGATTCGAGGATTAGGATACGATCGCTGTACTCT
>JAAUOQ010000229.1 GCA_012034795.1 Leptolyngbyaceae cyanobacterium CRU_2_3 | reverse complement strand
AGTTATCTGGAAGCCTAAAGCTGACCAGTTTTCTGTTGCTCATGTCATTCCCCAATGCTACGCATGATGTACATATGATGTACATTGAACACACACCTGCCAATTGTATGAAGTTATCGGCTAAAGGGTCAACCGATTTAACTCGATCGGTTTAACTCTTTATCGGAACTTTATCTGACGAATCAATAGCTCTACGAGCAACCCAACTGGGCAACCAACTGGGCAACTAGCTCAACCACTAGCTCAACCACTAGTTCGACCACTAGTTCGACCACTAGTGCGGCAACTGTAGAGAATGCAAACCAAACAGAATTTCGTAGGGCGACAACGCTCACAACCCCTAGATCAGTCAACGTAAGATTGGGTGGTAGCGCTCATCCCACAGGGTCAGCATTCTTTCAAGCCTCATTCAACCTCAATCTAAAACCACACCTTCGATAGATATAAATTGTATTTACACCGGTATTACACTGTGCTACAGTTTCAGATAGATTCAGATATATGCGTGATTCTTCTGAGCAGCACACAGATAAGTTACGTATGGGTTACGTAGAGTTATGGTAACGATAAAACATTGAAGGTGTGAGACGTGAGCGTTTCTTAAGTGAAGCTTTAGATGAGTCCAATATCCCATCTGCTCAAGAAGCGATCGCTTCTCAAAAGAGACGAAAAAGAGATGAAAAAGAGACATTGAGTTAGCTGTTATTCGGATCAACAGTCTAGGAAGGAGGAACCTGCAATGACGGACTTTAATTCACAGAAAGCGGTCGTGGCTTCAACCATTCAACCCTACAGAACTGGGCGGATCAAGTTTCAAGGCTCTTGGTGGTTTGCCCGTTGCGATCACGACATTACCTTGAATCCTGGCGAAACAGTTCATGTCATTGGACGACAAAATATCACACTGCTGGTAGAACCTACTCTGGCAGTGATCTCTCATTAGCGAATTAATAGAGAATCAGTTGATTACTCTGGATAGCCCTAGGTGGGAGAGTAAGCCTCCCACCTCTAAACTAAACACAGCTTCGCTCTCTAGAGTTGGCAGCAGGTGAGTCTTAAAAAATTTTGTACCACAGTGAGATAGGCTGCTCCACCGACTGCCCCTACGTCATTATGTCCGGCTGCTGGCACGAGATAAAGCTGTTTCGGTTGGGGGGCAGCTTCATATAAAGCTGCACTCATATCAGGCAAGGTGCGCTGGTCGGCTGTGCCGTGAATAAACAGCACAGGGACTTGTAGAGCCGCTACTTTATTGATGGAGTTGAATCGCTGTGTCAGCAGCAGATCGACTGGAAATAAGTCGAGATTCATTGTCCGATCGATCATTTGCCGAATTGATGTAAAAGAGCTTTCTACAATTAGTCCTGCTGCATTGGGATGATGGGTTGCCAGTTCAATGGCGATCGCTCCGCCCAATGAATGCCCATACAAAATAATCTGTTCAGGTGGAATGTGGCGATCGCGCGTTAAGTAATTCCACATGGCTTCAGCATCTTGATAAACCTGCTTTTCCTGGGGAAAGTTGCCCTCACTTTGTCCATAGCCTCGATAGTCCATCAGTAATACTGACCAGCCCAACTGATGAAAGCGATCGGCTTGATCAAGATTGGCACCAATGTTGACCGCGTTACCGTGAAAGTGTAGGACAACTGGCGCATCGGGTGAATTGCCTGGAATCCACCAGCCATAAAGCTGCTCGACTCGGCTACCTGAGCGAATTGCTATCCAGACTTTCTCATAAGGCAGATTGAACGCCTCTGGCGTTGTCTGAATCTGAGCACTGGGGAGAAAGATCATGCGGGCTTGCCAAAAATACAAAAATATGCAAGCTGCAAAATAGAGGAGGCTCAAGGCACTCCCCAATTTCAGGGAGAGTTTAATAGCCCAGAAAGAACGGCAGCAGACATGAGCAGAATGGCAAACTGACCGTTCTACTGTATCAACTCTTTCGCAGTATCAACCCTTTCGCAGTATCAACCTTTTTACAGGGAAGATCCCCCTCGTTGATCCCACGCTTTCATCTTTCCGGGGTTCAATAGACCGTAGGGATCGACTGTTTCTTTGAACTGAAGTTGGATCGGATCGATCGTTTTGCGTCCACCATCTTCCAAAATATACGTGTGGGGATTAGCGATAAACGCGCCCTGATCTTCGTGATATTTGATGATTTCCTGAAGCCGTTCTGGGGTGCTGAAGCGAACGATTTGCAAAGCCGCAGGTACGGCTGAACCGTTGGTTCGTAGAAACTCCAGGTGCAGCATCACTTCATTACCAAAGTGATGATACATGTGCTCTAGCAACTTGAGTTCTTGATCCCGTGGAAATAGGGTTTGCAGATAAGTCAGTGATGGATCAACACTGCGGGCATGAAGGGTCGTGTGGTTCCAGGTATATTCGCACAACATCAAGCCTTTGCTGGCTTCTTGCGCCGATTTTTGATAGCAAATGGTGCCGTTAAACTGCTTGACGAGTTCGCCCAATGGCTCCAGAGAAGATTCTGCGATCATTAGTAGCACACAATGACAGTCGGCTGGGATATAGCCCTTGAGAGCTGCAATAGTTGGCGATCGGGGCGGCATGAACCGAGATCAGCTTTTTGATCAGGCCATCGGAGTCAGCTAGGGTTTGCCCAAATCGAGCCGCCGTCATAAAGTCGGAGAAAGCAACAATGATCTCTGCCCAGGCATAGGCAGGAGCCAACGGAATTTCTAGCTCGGTAATAATGCCATTGGTGCCATAGGCATGGTTAATTTTCTGCACCTCGTCGCCCCGCAGTTCAATGACACGCGGTTCGTCTTCCATTGTCACAACCCGTACAGCATGGAGATTGCCGCGATCGCGTAATACTGCCCATAAGTAATGGAACCGATGCCGCCACTGCCGCCGCTAATGAAGCCTCCAATAGTTGCAGTGCGATAGGTGGAGGGAGCCATGCGAATTTCCCAGCCAGTTTCGCGGGTTTGTTTGTCGATCGCCGCCAGTTTTGCACCTGGCTCTAGACAAGCAAGTCCAGGCTTGATCCACTTCACCGCTTGCATCTTAGTCATATCTAGGATCACGCCACCCCGAAGCGGAACACATTGCCCATAATTACCCGTACCTGCCCCTCGCACTGTCAGCGGGATTTTGTGGCGAACACAGACCTCTGCGACTTTTAGCACTTCGGTTTCGGTGCTAGGACGCACCACCACATCTCCCACTTTGTCCGATAGGAGGGCTTGCAGGATGGGGCTATAGGTGTAGTAGTCCTTAGAGAGTTTACTCACCTGAGCCGGGTCTTGGATGACTTCAATGCTGCCCAGTTCTGAGGCGAAAAGGTTCCAGTCGATCGATCGGGTTGCAGCTACCGTCATTGAATCCATCTCCAAAGTGATCAGGCGATCGCAGCATCGCAGCCAGAATTTCTAACTCTGATAGTATCGTTTGCCTTCTAGTTTTCCAAGCGAGTGGGGCAAATGTGTGATGAGGGAAATTTGTAGGGGGGAGGAGTTGAGCGAATGAGAAATTCTACTTAGCTAGATTTTACGGAAACCACCGTTAGATAAAATAATGTCTCAAATTCATGAAGCAACCGTATTTACAACTAGAATGTGGAATAAGTTTGCGACAGCGGTGTGGACACGTCAGTATTGTCTCGTAAAGTTCTTGTTTCAACCATCAGGATCAGCTTCACATCTTGACAGATGTGCCTGACAAATTTTCAGTGACAGCTTTGTATAGCTAAAGCCCTTTTGAGGCTCATAGCTATTCAATTTTCGCTGTTGATTTTTAGTTCTTGATCAAGTAACTTATCCGTTAAAACAACGTTTCACAAGATTTTCCGTATTTTTCAGATTTACTTGAGTTTTTCACCTTATCTTCTTGCTGAAAAGAGTAGGAGCTTGCGCTTAAGTACTGTCTACTCATCTGATCTTGAGCTACTGAAACCCATATCGCAATGATTGCGTTTTAGCAGCATAGATGAATGCGAATTCTGTTAGCCCCATCTTTGGCTAGCCCCATCTTCGGCTAGCCCTATCTTCGGCTAGCCCTATCTTTGGCTAGCTCTACATGAAGTCAGGCCCCCATTCATTACCTAGAAATCACGCACATGGAAAGCTCTACCGGATTTTCTTCGGTCGGATTCGTTCCCCCCTGGAATCCGACCCAATCCTCATCGTTCCCTTTCAACTCACCCACCGATCCATTGGGACTTACACCTGAAAGTCTGCGGCAACTTCCAAGTTCTCCTGTCTTGCCCCTCTTGGCGACCCAGGCTATTGCCAATTCCACAACCCCTGTCTCCAGACCAGGCATTAACGGGCAATCCCTGACTCAATCCGCTGCTGCCAATGCCTTAATCACCGCTTCAGGCGTTTCCTTAGCAGCCAGTGACCTGCTACTCAATCCCGTTAAAATCAACTTCCAGCCTAATAGTGCCCCAGTGCCCACGGGCTACTCCAAAGATATTGGACAAGCCTATAGTGATAGCCGGGGCTACGGTTGGGTGACCCAAGCTAGCCTCAGCAGTAGCACTCACACCCCAATTGACCTGACTCCAAATACTCGCGATCGCAATCGGGCTGGAATTGACCAACGCCTGGATACTTTAATCCACATGCAGTTTCTTAGCACCGTCACTAACCCCACTGCCGTCAAAACTGCTGCGGCTTGGGAATACACCGTCCCCAATGGACAGTATAGTGTCACGGTTAGTGTGGGAGATCAAGCTCCCTACGATAGCCAGAATCTCATCCGAGTAGAAGGCGTAACCGCAATTTCTGCCTTTCAAAGTTCTACGACCCAAGAATACAAGCAAGCCACAGTAGTGGCCAATGTCACGGATGGCAGGCTGACGATAGATGCGATCGGCGGCACCAACACTAAACTCAATTATGTTGAGTTTCAAAGTGTGGTAGAAGGCGGTGACACTACCATTCCAACTGCTAGTTTGAGTGCTGCCAATATCACAGCAGCAGGCGGCAGCACCCATGACTTCACCGTTACCTACAGTGACAATAGCAGCATTAATGTCAGCAGTATTGACGCAGGCGATGTGCAGGTGAGTGCTCCTGGCGGGGGGCTACAGGCTGTAACGTTGGTGAGTGTCAATAACAGCAGTAATGGCACACCGCGCACAGCCACTTATCGCATCGCTGCTCCAGGAGGAAGTTGGGATACTGCTGATAATGGTAGTTATAGTGTGGCGGTGTTGAACAACCAGGTTAGCGATACTGCGGCTAACTTTGTCTCGGCTGCAAGTCTTGGCAGTTTCACAGTTGCTGTACCGTCTTCATCGATCTCAGGCGAAATAGAAGTAGAGAACCGAGATGGGGTGCCATTTTCTGATCGGCTGGTGTTTAACCGAATTGGCAGTGTCACGAGTCCACCGACAAATGGGGTTCATAATTTAGCGACACTGCGAGTTAAAAATACAGGCAGTGGGCCTTTACAGATTTCTGGACTATCCGTCACAGGGCCCTGGGAACTGGCTAATACAACGACTTTACCCACGGCGATCGCATCTGGAAGTTTTCTAGATCTACCTGTTCGCTTCGTCGCTACCAATGGCGATCTAAAGAGCGGAACCTTAACTATTCAGTCTAACGACTCTGATGAACCGAATACCGTGGTGCAGCTTGCTGGCTTTTGGCAAAGTGTCTCTGAAGGGGGACAAGAACCTTCTCTGGACGAGTTGAAACAAGTCTTTGGCTACACCACCCAAATTACTAGCCCTGGACAAGCACTGAATCGGCAGGGTTTAGTTCAAGCGGTGGGTGAAGAGGAACTCTCTGCTTACTGGCAACGGGCCGATGCGTCTAAACCCGTTACGGTTCGCCAGTTGACGGCATACCATACTCAAGGTAATACAGCTACCGTGAGCTGGCATGTCAAGAACAGCAATACCACCAATGGCATTGTCACCCATGCGGGGATTGACGGGCAATCGATTCTACCGCGCAAGAATGGCTCTACGACGGCTCCAGCAGAAGGAACATTTAACCCAACTTCGACCTTTGGCTTCAAAGTGGATGGGGAATGGAAGATCATGAACAAGGTCTTTCATCTGCACCCGGAGGGAGGGGACAAATGAACGCCAGGAAACTACTCGTTCTGTCCGCGGCGGTCGCTCTGGCGGGATGCGCCGCCGAGCCGCCGGCGTCGACGGCGACTTCCCCGCGGGCACATTCCGGTTCCTCCAGACCCCGGACACCGCGCGCTCCAGCCCCAGGCACGGGCTCTACACGGGCGTCGAAACCCGCATCAACAACGCCGGCGGCTCGGCGCTCCGGACGAACGGACCCAATCTCCCCTCGGGCGGCGAGACCGTGATGGGCGCGATGTCGGGCTTTGCCGTGGACGACATCGACGGCGGGAACTTCACCTTCGCACCGGGAGCGTTCGCGGATCATCTGACCAGCTTCGCCGCCGACTTCAACAACGGCGCTCAGACCAAGATGAGCCGATGGATCAGCAAGGGAGCCGTGGGCACCTACGGCGCGGTCGAAGAGCCCTGCAATTACCCGGGCAAATTCCCCACCGCGAACATGCACGCGATGTACTTCGACGGGCTCACGCTCGGCGAGGCGTGCCTCCGCGCGCTTGCAGCCGTGCCCTTCCAGGGCATGATGCTGGGCGACCCGCTGTGCCGGCCCTTCGCGCACATCCCTGTCGTGACGCCCACGGGTCTTCCGGTTGTCCCGGTCTCCGGCAACTTCACGTTCACGCCCATCGCCACCACCACGCACCCGACCGCGACCATCGCCAGGTTCGAGGTGTACGTCGACGCATTCTCCGCGCCTCCGAGAGCGCCGGCGCGCCGATCCTCATCCGCACCGGGAACTACGACGACGGCTGGCACGAGATCCG
>JAAUOQ010000228.1 GCA_012034795.1 Leptolyngbyaceae cyanobacterium CRU_2_3 | reverse complement strand
TTGATTGATTTTCCTATTCTTCCTCCGAATCTTGCGTTAATCCGGTTATGAACCCGCAAGAAGCCTAATCAAACTTCATTGAACTCCCCAGTATCTGGAGAAACATCATAAAATAGACGAAGCTATTTATACTTTCTACTACTTTTCTGCTTTAATTTTTCTCCTTAAGATTTTTGCACACTATTTTGACCTGTTCTGAGATTTCGCAGCATTTTGCATGACTTTTACACAGCCCGATCGTCCCACCTCAAACTTCCTCCAGTATTCGTCCGCTTCGGTGAAGCGGGCTGAACGGGCGTTGCGATGCACTGCTTTCAAACTCAAACTGTTTACAACGATGCGGCAACAGAGTGTGGCGTTGAAAGCAATCGCTGGAACGGAGGGATTTGACAGTGGCTATATGCGGCGTCCTCTGGCAGAACTAGTAGTTGAGCGGGATCTACTGTGGTTGATTCAGGTGGGTTTGTTGCGGCGAGAGGTGGATGGGCAAGGCTTGACGGATAGCTTTCGATTGACTCCTTTAGGGCATCAGTTAGTTGAAGGCTGGTCTCAACAAGCCGATGATTTATCCAAGCCGTCTTTGAGCGATCGCTTATATAATGCCTTGAGTCGGTGGGTGCGTTTGCCGAGTTGGATGCAGTCTTAGCCAAAAAATTTGGGGTAGCAGGTATTGGGAACTTCATCGCCATTATTAGCTTCAGGAATCAATCGGTATCTCTTTCAGCGATATCGGAAGCCTTCAGGAAATTCTCAAGTCTTCTCTATCCTTCAGTCACCTATCCCTGATTGCCAATCTCTAGCCCTCGGAGGTTCTTGCGGATGAAAGCCATCATGGTTGTCGGAACTACGTCCCATGCTGGGAAATCACTGATTACGACGGCGCTTTGCCGAATCTTGAGTCGGCAGGGCTGGCGAGTCGCACCCTTTAAAGGGCAAAATATGGCGCTTAATGCTTATGTTACGAATACAGGGGGTGAGATTGGTCATGCTCAAGCCGTGCAGGCATGGGCGGCTGGGATCATGCCTACCGTCGAGATGAATCCAATTTTGCTGAAACCCCAGGGTGACATGACCTCCCAGGTGATTTTAAAGGGCAGAGTGGCTGGACGAGTCAATGCGGCGGAGTATTACGAGCGCTTTTTTGAGGTGGGCTGGCAGGCGATTGAGGAATCTCTACAAAGGCTAGGAGAAGAATACGATCTGGTCATTTGTGAAGGGGCGGGCAGTCCAGCAGAAATTAACCTGAAGCATCGTGATTTGACCAATATGCGGGTGGCTCGCCATCTCAATGCACCAACGCTGCTGGTGGTGGATATCGATCGCGGCGGTGCCTTTGCCCATATTATTGGGACGCTAGAACTGCTCGACCCAGAAGAGCGGGCACTGGTGCGGGGCATTATCATCAATAAATTTCGTGGGCAGCGATCTCTCCTACAATCGGGGATTGAATGGGTGCAGGAACGAACGGGGATTCCAGTGGTAGGTGTGATTCCCTGGTTTGATCAGGTGTTTCCCGCAGAGGATTCCCTGTCATTGCTCGATCGCTCGTCGAGTAGCCCCAATAGCGACCTCACCGTTGCTGTGATTCGCTTGCCTCGGATCTCTAACTTCACTGATTTTGATCCGCTAGAGTCTGAGCCAACAGTAAATGTTAAATATGTCAGTATTAAAGACTCCTTGGGCTATCCTGATGCCGTAATTTTGCCAGGTTCTAAAACAACGATCGCTGATTTGGTGGCAATGCAACGGACAGGTATGGCAGAAGCTATTCAAAACTATGCAGCCGCTGGAGGAACAGTGCTGGGCATTTGCGGGGGCTACCAAATGATGGGTAAACTTCTGGCCGATCCAGAAGGCTTGGAAGGTCAAGAAGGACGGTATAAAGGACTAGGGCTGCTGCCGCTCAAGACGGTGATTACCGGACAAAAGGTGTCGCGGCAACGTTATGTTACGTCGAATTTCCCTCAAATTGGGCTACCCGTGGCAGGCTACGAAATTCACCAGGGACGCAGTCATTTGGTAGACACAGATGCCGAGAACGGGGGGACGCCTAGTTACAAGGCTTTGTTTGATGATGCCAATATCGGAGTGGTGGATATTACCCAATCGATTTGGGGAACTTACCTGCATGGGCTGTTTGACAATGGTCCGTGGCGGCGGGCTTGGCTCAATCGTTTGCGACAGCAGCGTGGCTTAAAGTCTTTGCCAACCGGTATTTCAAACTATCGAGAGCAACGGGAAGCGATGCTAGATGCGCTAGCGGATTCTGTGGGTGACCACCTGGACTTAACTCCGATTTTGCAGCACTTTAAGCAGTAATCGCAGTAGCCGTTGAATTCATCGCTGATTTTGAGAGTCTAGTTTTGAGAGTCTAGTGATGAGCGTTGAGATTCGCTTTTTACCTAATGATGTTCGAGTGACGGCAGAAGTGGGAGAGCCACTTCTGCAAGTTGCTGATCGCGCAGGGTTATGTATTCCTACAGGTTGCTTGATGGGATCTTGCCATGCCTGTGAGGTTGAACTAGAGGGAGGCGAAGCCATCTGCGCCTGTATTACGGCTATTCCGCCTGGACAAGGTGTATTGACTATTAATCTCTATGTTGACCCCACCTGGTGAAGGAGCTACCGGTAAAAAAATTAACAGCAGAAGATCTCATAGCTGCAAAGTATCCAGCAGCGTATCCGACAGCTACCTACATCGAGCCGCAATTGCCTTGGGTAGTAACCTTGGCGATCCCTTGGCAATTCTCCGGTCGGCGCTTGAGATTTTGGATGAGAGAACAGACAGTAGGGGTAAATAGGCGATCGCCTATTTATGTAACAACTGCCATTGGACCGCCTCAACCCGACATTCTCAATGCCTGCGCCATTCTCTCTACTTCGTTGATGCCGACTGAACTCCTGGATGTCTTGCTGAACGTTGAAAGGCAGTTGGGTAGAGTCCGGCGAGAGCGCTGGGGACCTCGGACTCTCGATCTAGATTTATTATTATTTGATGACTTAATTCTCAAACAGCCCAATTTGCAAATTCCTCATCCCCGTATGACTGAACGGGCTTTTGTATTAGTTCCCCTGGCTGACATTGCAGCAGATTGGATTGAGCCTATTTCTGGGAAAGCGATCGCAACTATCCTGAAACAGGTAGACTGTTCTGGAATTAAGAGAGTATTGAGTATTGAGGCTAAGTGATATTTTTCACAGTTGCAGACTGGCTTCTATGACTCAAGTAGAGTTTTGCGCTCTGGCTCAACACTCTAGCTGATCTCATTTCATCGTTTACCTTACATCTTTATACCTTTTCAGTATGCCAATCGGTCCTGAACCTCCCCAATTGTTAAAACAAAAGCTGTTCTACCGGGGACGCAAGTTTGATTTTGAAGTAAATCGGCTGCGTTTGCCCAATCAAGCCGAAGGAGAGTGGGAGTGTATCCGGCATCCGGGGGGAGCGTTGGCAGTGCCCCTAACCTCTGACGGTAAACTGGTGCTGGTGCGTCAGTACCGCTTTGCGGCTCAGAGTCGTTTGCTAGAGTTTCCGGCGGGCACTGTGGAGCCTAATGAAGATCCAACAGAAACTATCAAACGTGAGATCGAGGAAGAAACGGGCTATCGCGCTCACCGCTGGCAAACGCTGGGTAAATTTTATCTGGCTCCAGGCTATTCTGATGAAGTGATTTACGCCTTTTTAGCGCTCGACTTAGAAAAACTAGAGACACCCCCTGGTCAGGACGAAGACGAAGACATAGAAACCGTTTTAATGACGCCCCAAGAACTAGAACAGGCGATTCTTGCTGGCGAACCCATTGATGCTAAATCTATCTCTAGCTTTATGCTGGCGCGCCCCTTCCTAGGCGCTCAAGCCTCCTAACAAGCCTCCTAAGTAGATCGTAGAGCTTTGCTAATTTTCTCAGAGATTGGTTTTGAGGGTACGAAGTGCCCTTGAAACCAATCTTGTGGGTTTTGGGCTGCGCTTTGCGCAGCAACCCAACCCATCTTTCGATCTACTCATCCTAGACATACGACTAACGCTGGGAATTTCCCAATCCAATTCCTGACCCCGTGTTATTATCCTTACGCATTAAGCCATATTAAAGTCATGAGTTGTGATGCCAGAGGGGAGTAACCAGAGGGGAGTCATATGTGTGTAACAAGATTGGGATTGCTGGCGCTGCTGAGTTGGGGAATGCTGGCAGCAGGGCATGGAGCGATCGCCCTCCCCATGCAAGCGGCTACACTGCGTCCGGCTGTCATGCCAGTAGCGCAAGTGCCACTGAACTCAATTCAGGTCGCGCCAATTCAGGTCGCGCAAACTTCTGACAGCGGCTGTCGCCAAACCAACACAACAACGGGTGTCTACGAACAGCCTAACTTAGACAGCACCTCACGCGGCATTTTAACCTCCGCGCAAACGGTGCGGCTGGAAGTGATGGGCACTGGCACCGGCTGGGCCCGCATCAGCCAGCCCATCGTGGGATGGATAGAGGCAAGATACCTGACACCCATTGTGCCTTGCGAAGGACTCAGCGCCACAGTCCCACCAGCTATGACTCCTGAGCCAACCACTAGACCCAACGCTATGCCTGTTGCCAACCGTTCTTCAAACCCACAGTCTACAAGCCAACAGCCCGCTCGCGAAAGTTTTCCCGAACCTGATTTGCGGCAGTTGCGTCCAAATCGTCCAGGCGATATTGCCCAAATAACAGCAGTGACCTGTGAGGTATTGCCCGCCTATGGGCTAATTGTTCGGAGTGAACCCGTTATGGTAGACGCAACTTATTTGGCGACTATTTTGCCTGGAACCTATCGGTTTCAGTTCACACGCAATACTAAAACAAATCCAACCTCTGAAGGCATCCAACGCTGGGTTTATATTACGGCTCCACTAGAAGGTTGGATTTCGCTAGGCTATGTGGGTAAGGAATTTAATTTAGGAGGACGGGAGTGTGGTTAACGCCAACGACGCTAACAATCCAGTGCAGGGCGAACAACTGACTCCCCCGATCGCAGCCCAGCATCTGCATGTACACACATTGCATGACGATGAGCGAGTCGATCCTTATTTTTGGATGCGCGATCGCGACAATCCCGAAGTCATTGCCTACCTGAAAGCTGAAAACACCTACACTGAAACGATGATGCAGCATACAAAATCGCTGCAAAAGGCGCTTTACGACGAAATTTTGGGACGGATTCAGGAAACCGATCTGTCTGTGCCCTACCGAAAAGGCAATTATTACTATTACACTCGCACTGAAGAAGGCAAAGACTACCCCATCTATTGCCGCAAACTGGGCAGCCTGGAAGCTCCAGAAGAAGTGCTACTGGATCAAAATCAATTGGCAGCAGGACAGGGGTATTTTGCCTTGGGGGTGCTGCGCGTTAGCCCTGATCATCAACTGCTGGCTTACTCCGTCGATACTACGGGTGCAGAGGTGTATACCCTGCAATTTCTCGACCTCAAAACGCGCCAGATCTATTCAGAGAGCATCCCCAATACCGACCCCTCTTTTGCTTGGGCTAACGATAGTCAGACAGTATTTTATGTGACTGTAGACGAAGCTCATCGTCCCTTCAAGCTATTTCGGCATCAGTTGGGCACCGACATTGAAACCGATGTATTGATCTACCACGAGCTAGACGAACTGTTTTATCTCGGCGTGGGCAAAACCCGCAGCGAAGCTTATGTGATGTTGAGTCTGGGGAGCAAAATTACCTCAGAAGTTCATTATCTAAACGCAAACGCTCCTACCAGCGAATTTCAGGTGATTCGTCCACGCACCCCAGGCATTGAATATGACGTAGAGCATCACACGGAGGCGTTCTACATTGTCACCAATGACAAGGCGACGAATTTCAAGCTGATGAAAGCCCCTGTGACGGCTCCTAGTGTGGACAACTGGCAGGAGGTGCTATGCCATCGCGAGGATGTGTTGCTAGAAGGTGTCAGTGCGTTTGTCGATCATCTGGTTATCTACGAACGACAGGGCGGACTCCCAAAAGTTCGGATTCAACGGCTGTCAACGGCGGAAGAGCACTATATTGCCTTTCCAGAACCCACCTATGAGGTGGTGAGTCGGCCAATCCAGACTTTAACACCCAGACTTTGCGGTTTAGCTATACCTCGTTAATTACCCCCAATTCGGTTTTTGACTATGACCTGAATACCAGAGCAAAGGAACTCAAGAAAGAAATGCCGGTTTTGGGCGGATATGAGCGCACCCAGTATGTGAGTGAACGATTGGAGGCGATCGCCCCTGACGGCACTGCCATTCCCCTATCGTTGGTTTACAAAAAAGGGGTTGAGAGAACGGGGGCTAATCCGGTCTACATGACGGGCTATGGCTCCTATGGTTATAGCTACCCAGATTCTTTTTCCACCACTCGGTTAACCCTGCTCGATCGGGGTGTAGTCATGGCGATCGCCCATATTCGAGGGGGATCGGAGATGGGGCGCAAGTGGTACGAAGACGGCAAGTTTTTGTACAAGAAAATACCTTTACTGACTTTATTGCCTGTGCAGAGTATTTGATCCAGGAAAACTGGACATCGCCGCAACAGCTTGCCATCTCTGGGGGCAGTGCGGGCGGGTTACTGGTGGGTGCAGTGCTGAACCTGCAACCTGATTTGTTTAAGATGGCGATCGCCCATGTTCCGTTTGTCGATGTCGTCACCACAATCTTGGATACATCGTTGCCGCTGTCGGCCTCGGAGTGGGAAGAATGGGGCAACCCGAACGACAAAGCCTATTACGACTACATGAAGTCCTATTCGCCCTATGACAATGTGGAAGCTAAAGCTTATCCGGCATTGCTTATTACAGCAGGCTTGAACGATCCGCGTGTATCGTATTGGGAACCTGCCAAATGGACTGCTAAATTGCGCCGTCTCAAAACCAACAGTAATATCTTACTGCTCAAAA
>JAAUOQ010000227.1 GCA_012034795.1 Leptolyngbyaceae cyanobacterium CRU_2_3 | reverse complement strand
TTTGGGAAAGGCAATCACATCTCGGATGGACTCTTCGCCAGCCATGAGCATGACTAGGCGATCGAGCCCATAGGCTAATCCGCCGTGGGGGGGGGCACCATATTCAAACGCCTCTAGCAAGAAGCCAAACTTTTGGTGAGCCTCTTCCAAAGAAAGCCCAATGATTTCAAACACCTGCTGTTGAAGGTCAGGCTGATAAATCCGCAAACTACCGCTGACAATTTCGCAGCCGTTGTAAACCAAATCGTAGGTTTGGGCCCGGGCAGTTTTTAGATCCTTAAGATCATCGGGGTGAGGAGCCGTAAAGGGGTGGTGCAAGGCTTCCAACCGCTTTTCATTAGGATTCCACTCAAACATGGGGAAATCCGTGATCCAGAGAATGTGAGTTTTGCCAGGGTCAATTAACCCCAGTTCTTGCCCAACCCCTAGCCGCAGGCGATCGAGAGTTTTGTTCACCGTTGGCGTGTCCCCGGCTCCAAACAGCAACAGGTGCCCTGGCACAGCCCCAGTACGGCTGAGTAGTTCTTGCTTTTGGGCTGTGGTCAGGTTGTCCTTAATAGCCCCGATCGTGTCAATCTCACCATTTTCACGAACTCGGATGTAGGCAAGTCCCTTGGCTCCAGCTTCCGTTGCCTCTTTAAATAAATCACCACCGGGCTTAATCCGCACGTTGGAAATGGCATCATTACCCCCTGGAATGGGCAGCACTTTGACAACGCCACCCGAAGCAATGGCTCCGGAAAACACCTTGAATCCAGAATCTTGCATCAAGTCAGAGACATTAACTAGCTCTAGCCCAAACCGAGTATCAGGTTTGTCGGAACCGTAGCGATCGAGGGCTTCAGCATAGGTCAGCCGTGGCAAAGGCAGTGGTAAATCAATCCCTTTTACCTGTTTGAATAGGTCAGCTAGCATCCCCTCATTCAGTTCAAAAATTTCTTCCTGGGTCATGAAGCTCATTTCCATGTCCAGTTGAGTAAAGTCAGGCTGGCGATCGGCTCTTAAGTCTTCATCCCGGAAGCAGCGTGTGATCTGGTAGTAGCGATCCAACCCTGCCACCATTAACAATTGCTTAAATAATTGCGGTGACTGCGGCAGGGCATAAAACTCTCCCGGATTGACGCGACTGGGCACCAGATAGTCCCGTGCGCCTTCGGGAGTTGATTTAGTCAGAATGGGTGTTTCTACTTCCACAAAGCCATGATTGTCTTCTAGGTAGCGGCGCAGCGTTTTGACCACTTGGTGACGCAATTGTAGGTTGCGGCTCATGCGCTCCCGTCGCAAGTCTAGATAGCGATACTTGAGGCGTAGATCTTCTCGAACTGATTCGGTTTCCGAGACAGAGATCTGGAAGGGCAACAGTTTGCGGACAGCATTCAATAGCTCAATTTGATCGGCATAAATTTCCACTTCGCCAGTGGGAATGCGGGGATTGAGAGACTCAGGCGGACGCTGGGTAACGCGACCTGTAACTTTCACCACATATTCGTTGCGTAAATCGCCTGCGGTGGGGTAAGAGGCTGGGGTGCGTTCTGGGTCGCTGACAATTTGGCTAATGCCGGTGCGATCGCGCAAATCAATGAAAATAACGCCCCCATGATCACGGCGACGATCGACCCAACCAAACAGGGTGACGGTTTGTCCAACGTGTTCGGCTCGCAGTTGACCGCAGTAGTGAGTACGCATAGAAGGCTAAAAAAGATGAGGATGGGTAAGGAATAGATCAGGCGATCGAGGGTAGCCACACTAGTATTCTTTAGAAAAATTTTCTTCAGATAAAGTTAGAAAAGGCTATAGAACCCACCGAAAACCTCTCCATTATCTAGCATGTCCTGAAAACTTGATCAGAAAAAATGTCTTCATCCAAATCTGGGCATTGCACGGCCGTGCAATGCCCAGATTTGGATACTTAATCTTGATCCTTGCTACCAAATCCCAGAAAGCCAGGAAATTTAGCAGATCAGCAACTTCTTTGACCTAGAAGCTAGGCACAGTTTTCCCCTGCTCTAAAAGCTGCTGCTCAATCTTCAACAAATTTTCAATCCGGGCTGCTGTGGAGGGGTGAGTCGAAAACAGATTACTGAAGGCTTGTGCGGGAACCGCGTTGACAATCAACAACGGCTCAAAGGCAGGATTTACCGCGATCGGGATTTGCCGAGCACTTGCCTCCAAGCGCTGTAAGGCTCTGGCCAACGCACGCGGATTCCCAGTGATGCGGGCAGAACCAGCATCGGCTGAGAACTCGCGAGTGCGCGAAATGGCCATTTGAATCACAGTGGCTGCTAGGGGAGCCAGGATGATGGCAGCAATCAGGGCGATCGGGTTGGTGCTGCCTTGGCGATCGTTGCGAGACATACCCCCAAACATGGCACCAAATTGCAAGATTTGAGCCAGGTAGGAAATTGCACCTGCAACGGTTGCTGCAACCGCTTGGGTCAGGGTGTCGCGGTTCTTAACGTGGGTGAGTTCATGGGCAATCACAGCCTCTAGTTCATCAGCAGGCAGCATATTGACAATGCCTTGGGTCACAGCCACAGCCGCATGTTGAGGGTCGCGCCCGGTAGCAAACGCATTGGCTCCTTCAGTCGGAATCAAGTAAAGCTTGGGCAAGGGCAACTCAGCGCGATCGCACAGCCTTTGCACCATGCCATACAAGTCTGGAGCCTGTTCTGGTGCGATCGGTTGAGCGCGATAGGCTGCTAAAGCAATAGAGTCTGAGGAATACCAGGAAAACAGATTGGTTCCCCCAGCAAAGATTAGCCCGATCAAGGCACCGCTCGATCCCCCTAAATAGTAACCAATGCCCACTAGCAGTCCGCTCAAAAGTCCTAACAGCCCTACTGTCTTGATTTGGTTCATATGTGTTTTCCTTCGTTGAAGTAGGTGTACTTTTCGATACTGTATTTTCTGGAGAAACAATTATGCTAAGGGCAACTTGGAAGCAAACGAATTGTGTTTTATTCGGAATTTTACTAATTTCTTTTAAGAGATTCAGTGGCTGAAGCCGTGGATGATCGGTACGGGTTGCCGCCTGTGGTGCTGTTTGGTATTTAAAGAGCCTATCTACAGCGAAGCGAAGTCAGATCTGACTTCGCTTCGCTGGATTGAATATTTCACTTCTTCCAGTATTGAGTTGCTGGGCAGCATACCAACTCGACCTTAAAAAACCTAGAGCTTCATGAACTAGTTTACTTTCCACCCACAAATTTAAGATTTGACCTTCCTGTGGCGACTTGTCTCGGTGAACCTCTTGCTAGATAAGCCTGCTACTAGATTACTGAGACCCAAACCTCAAACGGCAGATGTTTCATCGCTAGCCCCTTCATCTAAGAGATTAGCGAGCGGCAACCACCAGATCCTCTACATCATCTTCTGGAACCCGTAGACTGGGAAACAAGAAATGATTTTCTTCGACATATTGAGCACCAAACAACCCTTTCTCTGCCCAGAAGTACCGATCTGTGGTGTGTTCATTGCGCTTAACCAGCAGCAGTGCTGGTGGCGCGATGCCCTCAGATTGAATAAACTTACGGGCTGCGGTCACAGGCTTATCTTCACCGCTCTCGATGCTGTACTGGGGCACTAGCTCCAGGATGCGGCGACCCTCTAACCGACGACGACTCTTGCGCTTGCGTCTTCTAGCCAACCTAACCCACCTCCGAACTTGTCTACAATTACCAGAATAGGTTCTCTGTAACTGTCGTTACAAAATCCAAGACCGTGCAAAGTATATCGACTTAAAATCTTAATTTCAACTTCCTTTAAACTTTTGATACAAAATCTAAAGACACCTTATAGTACGTAGTGTTTGCTACAAAGTCAAATGGGTGCTGGAAGCGCAGGATATCTATCTTTTGGCATACTTTCGGCATAAACCCGTCAAAGCCACCGCCATAATTAAGTATAAAGTTCTGTTAATTTCCTGGACTGGAATTAGCCTATTGCAATGTTGATGCCCGCCAGCGCCGAATTCGTTGCCCTTTGCCAAGCGCAAATTGCCTTGCTTCAACAAGGCTTGGGATCTGCCTTGAGCATTGTTTACTTAACGGAAGAAGTAGCAGACGCAACAGATGCCAAAATGCTCCCCGTAGCAGCATATCCAGAAGCCGTGGCAACCTGGGGAGAAGATCAGATTTTTTCTTTGTTGTCGGGTAACTCTAGGACTGATTCCGAGATCCGATCGCTCCAACTCTCTCCATCCCAAACGCCGCAACTGACACTTCTACCCACCTATTCGGCGCATCAGACAGACCCAGCCTATAGTCATCCTCTAGAAGCTGCCGAAACAGCGCTTTCGCGCCAGCAGCAAGTGGTTTTGCCCCTGATCCATGAAGAAGTCGTGATGGGGTTGCTAGTTACGGCTAGAGCCGACCGGGCCTGGACCGATTCTGAGCAATCTCAAATTGAGCAAATTGCCGAAACCATCACCCTAGGTTGTGTCCTGGATCAACGCTCGCAATGGTTGGCCCAAGATGCTCGGCAGCAAAGGCTATTGCGGGAACAGCGCCGCGATTTACTGGATAACTTGTTGCATCAGTTTCGCAATCCCCTAACCGCCATGCGAACGTTTGGGAAACTACTGGCCAGGCGAATTCGTCCAGAAGATATCAATCGCAGTGCTGCTGAGGGCATTGTCCGAGAAAGCGATCGCCTGAAAGATTTATTAAAACAATTTGATGCAGCCGTTGATTTGGACGAAATGGAATTGAGTCGGCTCCTGAGTCCATCGGAAGTCACCGATCTGCACCCGACTGCCTCACCGAGGCTAACGGCACAAACCCCACCCTTGCTCACCGCTAGCCACAGTACTAATCTCTTGGTCGGTACCTCTATTCATTTGGAAGCACATGCCATCACTGAGGTGCTCAATCCGCTGTTGGAGTCAGCACAGGCGATCGCTCAGGAGCGGCAGCTATGGCTGCGGGTAGACATCCCAGAGAGGCTGTTGCCCGTACAAGTGGATGTGCCTGCCCTACGGGAAGTACTGAGTAACGTGATAGATAACGCGCTGAAATATACGCCAGCCGGTGGACAAATTCGGGTGCTAGTACAATCTGACCCGGCTACGCTACCCGCTACACTGGCGTCTACACTAGAGCATAGGGTGTTGCATTGGCAAGCGATCGCCGTCATCGATACGGGACCTGGCATTCCTCCCCAAGATCTAAAACACCTGTTTGAGCGTCACTATCGCGGTGTGCAAGCTGCCACTGATATTCCAGGTACAGGGCTGGGGCTGGCGATCGCTCGCGATTTGCTACTCCAAATGCAAGGAGAAATTCAGGTTTTTAGCCCCGCCTACACTAGTGGCATATTGCCTCTACCCGCAGAATCCCCAGAACCTGAGAGCCTGAAACAGCCTGAAATATTCGGAACAGCCGCCCTGGGAACAGCCGTTATGATCTACCTGCCTGAAGCTGCTGCAAACAGTTGACTTCTGATGAACGGATCGCTAAGCTTTCAGGGCTGAGAAATCACCAATCCATTTCATTTGCTGAGTTGCTAGGATTTCGTTCATATGGATTTATGGATTCAACGCCTAACAGCGGTTGCTGTCGCTACCTTAAGCACCGTGTGGACTGCCTCTGCTGCTCTTGCTGCCGCTGCCTTTGGGCAACAAGAAGTTGATCAGAGCCGCTTTATCGCGATCGCTGCGCCCTTTGCGGGTGGAACATCGCACCAATTGATGATCTTGGAGCAGGTGGTAGATTCTCGCCCCTGCTGGAGTGTTCTGGGTGGCACTCCTACTATTGTCGACCCTCTATTACGCACTTTCAACTTTACGGGTGTCTGCGGCCGCAGTATTGATGCTAACGGCTACTCTATTCGGGTCAATGGCGAAGATCTATCTACGAAATACAGCGTGCGGATCGTTCGCCGCAATCAAGATATGGTGCTGATGGGCGACCCCATTGGCTGTTTCGTCCCTGATCACAGCAAATGCCCCAATCCCGAATTTGAGATTGGCCGCACCAATGGAATTACCCCCGACTTTGCTGAGGTGACCCTCAACCCAGGCTGGCGGTTTACTCGCCGGGTGGTGGATGATCGCCCTTTAGGGCATATCTACCTCACCTACGAGGGGACTTTCCCGCCGCAAGCGATCGCGACGGCTCCCAATGCTTCGCCTCCTGTCACAGTGCCACCGCCCGTAACAGCTTTTCCCCCATCTGGCACATTGGCTTTCCAAGATATTGGCGGCGATATCTACTCTACAGAAATCCAACAAGCCATTCAGTTAGGTTTGATTGCAGGATTTGAAGACAGTACGTTTCGTCCGCAACAATCGCTAACTCGCGAACAGTTGGTGTCGATGGCATTGGAGTCTTTGAAGCGCCTCCCAGGGGTAACCTTTACCGTACCCAGCGTCGCGGCTGCCAGCCCCTATGGCGATGTGGAGTCAGGTCGTTGGAGTGCGGCAAAAATCGAGTTTGCCAAACTCAACAATATTGTGAGTGGCTACGAAGATGGTACTTTTCGTCCGACTCAACCCGTGACTCGCGCTGAGATGATGGCGATCTTGGAACGCACGGCTGAGTATGGGCGATCGCTGCGTCGTCTACCGCCGCAACTTCAGCCCACCACATCCACTCCTGCCCCGTTTACCGATATTTCTGGACATTGGGGCGCATCGCTGATTAGCCAAATGTCTACTTACTGCAATGTGGCCTCTCCCATTAATGAGATCGGGAGTAATTTTGCACCTGATGCGGCAGCCCAGCGTAACTATGCGGCTAGCGCCACCTTGCGAATGTTCAACTGTGTGACCAATGCTCAGCAGTAGGTAGGGGGAGGTTGCCAGGTAATTTTAGACGCCTGACAATTTCAGAATGTGTTTAAGCGCTTCAATTTGTTTAATGCCTTACCCCGTTTGCTTGCAGTGGGGTAGGGCATCCAATCCTACATCGGTCGAGTCGGAGAACCCCAATGCCGCTAATGAACAGTCTA
>JAAUOQ010000004.1 GCA_012034795.1 Leptolyngbyaceae cyanobacterium CRU_2_3 | reverse complement strand
CCCCACCAGCTTTTTTTTCACGGGCGATCAAATCTATGGCGACGATACGGCCGATGCTTTACTCTGGCAGTTGACTGATGCAGGAGATACCTTACTGGGTTGGGAAGAAGCTCTACCCACCGCAGCCCAAGCAGGACAAGATCTCGCGCCTAAACAGTTGAAGGCTGGCCAGCGCAGCACAGCAGCTAAAACTTGGGCCGGACTCACAGCAGGGTTGCATCAAAAGCCGCAGTGCGATCGCAGTCACCTGTTTAGCCTGGGCGAATATTACGCCATCTATTTATTTTCCTGGTCGCCTGTGCTGTGGTCACAGCCCTTGCCGACAGTGCAAGATATTGATGGCACTCAAGCACAGGCAAAGTATTGGGCAAAGGAAGTTAAGCCCCTTGAGGATTTTGTCCACGCGCTCTGGAAAGTCAGACGGGCGATGGCCAATGTCCCTACCTACATGATTTTTGATGACCATGACATTAGCGATGATTGGTACTTAAATCAAGCTTGGTGTTTGCGAGTCTTGGGCAAGCCATTGGGCAGACGAGTTGTGCAAAATGGCTTGCTGGCCTATGCCCTGTTTCAAGCCTGGGGCAATACCCCCGAACAGTTTCAGCATCGCAAAGCCGGAGCACAATTACTCCGCGCTGCCGAAGCCTGGTCTGCTTCAGCCGGAACCGACTCCAGTGCTAGTGAAGCGCTCGCCCGTTACCTCGGCTTACCCCTGACTCATGCCACCACTGGACTACCACAACTGCGGCTAGAGGGAGAAGTTTGGGTGTTGGATCGCGATCGCGAGGCGTTGCAATGGCATTATGTAGTTCGCAGCCCATATCATGAAATCGTGGTGCTGGATACTCGCACTTGGCGGGGTTATCCAGCAGGCGATGCACCCGTCAATGCACCGCCCATGCTACTGAGTCCTACATCTTTCGAGAGACAGATTCTCAAGCCTTTGCAAGAAACAGATTTGTTAAAAACTCAGGGCAAATCCTGTGTAGAAGCAACACTGGTGATTGCGCCGACTAATTTAGTCAGCCTACGGCTGATCGATTGGATTCAGCACTGGAACTTGCAACAGGGTGAGACCTTTAAGCATGATGTAGGGGATGCTTGGAATATTCATACGACTGCCTTTTAGTCAATTGCTGAAGGTATTGTTTGAGCGGCGTGATCAAGTGACAATTCTCTCCGGTGACATTCACTATGGCTCTGCCGTGCGGATGGATTACGAATCACGTTCTAAATTTCAGCCGCTTGCAGACTTGTCTGCCTCGCGCTCTGCCTTGCCTAAAGTCTTGATACAAATGACTTCTAGCGCACTCAAAAATTCCGAGCTAAAAACTTGCATTATTCACACTAAACTCAAGTCTCTCCTACCAGAAACCCCTGAAGAGTGGATCGGCTGGGATCAACCATCCGACCTAACGGAACCGTCTGGGCAACTGCAAGGCAATGTTCTATCCGAAAAGCTACAACGACAGGCGATCAAACGCCCCACTTCTGCCCTCAAACGCTTCATTTCATCCCTCTGGACTGCCATCGGACAATACTCAGCAGCCGACATCTCACCTGAACCGGACTGGCACTACCAGATTCAGTGGCTCAAACGTCAACCGGCCCAAGGTGTCGCTTGGGGACAGAATGTTCATTGGTTGAAACTGAGGCGATCGCGCCTGAAAGCAATTGCAGGGCTGGTCTGGTGCATCAAGCTGTTGTGGCTCAACCGCTGGCTGCAAGACGGTAAAGAAGTGGTGGGGCGCAACAATTTAGGCGTTATCACGTTTAAAGGATGGACGCAACTTGCCCATCCTGTTGTCCAAGATCTTTACTGGTACGCACCCTGGAAACCCAACAGCATTGTTTTTAGTCGCTTTTCTGCCTCGCTGAATACTGAGGAGAAACAGCAACAGCATCCCTCTATTCACGAATCTTAACGGGTGACAACGTACTTACAAAGGTTACTGCATGAGGGATAGGGCATAAAATCCACGCTGAAAAAAGAGCCGCTTGTGGGGTTTAAGCGCAATCAGACGAAGCACCCAATTGTTCCACAATTCCACGCTACAGATCCATTGTTGCCCATACAGTCCACTTCTCTAAAATGTAAGCATCGGTCGGGTCAGCTTTGGCACGACTGGGGTAAATGCTTGTCGATACTTGGCAACGGTTTGAGGATTGACTGGGTAAAGGACAAATAAAGTCGGATTTACACAGCGCGTAAATCAATGGACCACGTTTCTGCTCGGTGCAAATGGCGATCGCTCTTCCGTTGAACCGTTTTCGTAACCCTTCGTGGCAAGGTTCACGAACGCCAAGCCCTGAGAGTTCGTCAGTTGAAGTAGGGATAAGAGGCGAGTGCGTGCAATATTGTTATAGACATCGGATGTCAGCCCAATGCAAAGTCGTCACTCCCCTCCTCTGAGTCTTAAAGTTGAGTTTAATACGCAATTTTAGTCTCGTACCCCCATAAAGCCAAATGCACCGGACGTACTGAGTAAATTTGGTGGTGTGCCCCAAAGAGGGCGATCGCCGCTGATTTGAGCCGCCGGGCAGCGGAGAATTAAAGTGAGTAAAGGGGATGTGCAATGAATAATCCAGTTCGATTTGTTGGCAACTCCGAGGGACAATGCTTCGAGATTGATTTGTCAGCTTTCCTGGAGCCAGAACCTCTGTTTGCCTATGTCGATGATGTGGGAAGCAGGATCAAGCCATTTTTTGGATTGGCGATCGCTGGAAGAATACTGATCGACGATCAACCCCCATTCATGTGGTTGGAAGGATCAAGAGACTGTGTGTTGCTCAAAACCAGCACGCAGGGCAGACAGGAGAATTATGTCTCATTCCTACTTCTGAGTGTAGGTGAGTTTTGCTTCGAGATTTATCATGTCAGCCCTACTGGAAGCGCTGAATTACTTTACAAAAATGATTGCTGCTTCAAGTGACATTTGCTTGAGACAAATGTCAGAAGGGTTAGACTACGAGCATAGCCAGCCAATCACCCTATTCATTTTTATCTTCCCCATGCAGTGGTCAGGTCTATTCAAACAATCCATTCGTTTGTTGATAGGCATCTGCTTCGTGCTGTCGCTGTGGCTCAGTTGGCTACCAATTGCTGTTGCAATTACCGTTCAAGACATTCCCAACCCCCGTCAAACCTCTGGGGGCTGGGTAAGTGACATGGCAGCATTGCTCTCGCCTGACGCTGAAGCCCAAATTAATCAAATTGCAACCGATCTGGAAGCCGAGACACAAGCTGAGTTAGCTATTGTCACGGTTCCCACGACCGATCCGGCAGTTTCTCCTAAAGCCTTTGCTACGGAGCTATTTAATACCTGGGGAATTGGCAAAGCCGATCAAGACAATGGACTCCTGATTCTTGTCTCTCGTGAGGAGCGCCGAGTTGAAATTGAAACAGGCCGAGGAACGGCTAATATTCTGCCGGATGCCCAGGTTGCCGAACTGATTGAAACGGTGATAGTACCCCGTTTCCGCCAGGAGGACTATGCAGGCGGAATCATCCAGGTCACCCAGCAACTCGCAGACGAGATTCGGAACAATGCCGATCGCCTCCAGCAGTTTGTAATTCCCACAGTGATTTGGCCATTGCTGGGGGTAGGGCTTTTGGGTTTGTCAGGGATCTTGGGGCTTTTGAGATGGCGATCGCGCCAACCAACTCCCCTGACGATAGGAGCACAGCAAACGCGAGGGGATGTTCTTCGTCAGGAAGATGTGCAAACCTGGGTTGGTGAGCATCCAGAGTATCAATTTACGGGGCTATTTCTGGTTCCAACTCTGCTCACGATCGCCGCTACTCTCTATAGCCTCACCTTTATGGTCTTAACGGCAACCCGTTACTGGGGTGGAGCAATTTTTCGCTTCAGCTTGCTGATTCCCATTCTGGCTGCCTTGCTAATTTTTGGCGGTCTCTTGAAGTTTCTCGTTGATTGGCTGATCAATAAGCGGCATTTCCAGTTTGTACTCCAGGAAGTGATTCAGCCTGACTGGGACGAGGTGGTGTCATCTTTTCTGTCCTCGGTGGTGTTACTGTTTGTCCTGGTGGGGTTTGCGAGTAGCCTGGGTTGGTTTCCTCTGCAAGACTTTGGGTGGTGGATTCAGCGCCCCATTCAGGCGGCTGGGCTGACGGCAGGATGCAGCATTCTACTCAGCGGGAAGCTGTTGCAAAAGTTTGAATGGGATAGTTCACGCGATCGCAGGCAACATCAAGCGTTTTGCTGCGATCGCCACCGCACCGCTCTCAATCTGTTGCAGCTCGATCAACTGGAACCGCTGCTCACATCAGAGCAACAAAGGTCTTTAGCCACTAGAGCCGTCAAAATTTGTGGTTGGCACTGCCCAACCTGCAATGCGGCCATCAATCGGGAAAGCACCCATCTGCAAATCGCTCGGATCTATCGTCCATCTCCGTTTTTTGGGTCTGAGACAAGTGGGCGATCGCCCACTTCCTCTGGTTCAAGTTCTTCATCCAGCAGCACCTACGAACCTAATTACTATCCTGATACGTCGAGCAGCAGCGGTTCTGACTTTGGCGGTGGTGGCAGCGATGGCGGTGGGGCTGGAGATAGCTGGTAGAGGTTACCCATGTCTCTGAGTGCAGAAGAATGCTGGAAAAGTTTAATCACCCGGTTTGGCTCACCGCTGGAGCCAGACAGCTTAGATGAAGACGCCCTGAAACTAGCCATTGCAGAACGACGAGCATTAGTGACGGAACGCATACCGGATGGGTTTGGCAGTGGGGAGTTACATTTCTATCGTGCTCAAATGGGTCATGTCTTCAAGGGAAAAGAGGGAAGATGGACCTCACACTTCTATGTCTTTTCTCGACCCTGTGAAATCACAGATGAGGAAGTCGCAGCCCTAGATCATCCCAATCCCTGGGAGAGCGGGTCAGACCTTGACAGATTCACCTGTAAGATTCTGAGTCCAGAGTGCTGGAAAAGCTTGGTTACCCATTATGGCTCTCCCCTCGAACCAGAGAGCTTAGATGAAGACACCCTGAAACTGGCTATTACGGAAAAACGAGCGCTAAAAGTAGTTGAACATTATCGTTTTGTCAAAGTTGAGAATAGAAATGGATATGCGGATCTTCATAAAAGTAGATATGTGTACTTTGAGCGTGCCGAAGTAGGTGATGCTATCAGAGGCTTCTACATGAGCCGCCCCTATTTCTGCATCGTGTTCCCTCGACCTTGTGAAATCACCGACAAGGAAGCCAGAACCCTAACCCAGTTTCCCTTCAAGCCGTGGGAGAAGGTTTGCGAATTCACCGATGCGATCCTGCGTGAAACTCCTGATTCGCCGTAGTTGATCCGGCTTGAAGTGAATCCTCACACCACTTTAGCCCCCAAGAGAATAGGAAAATGGGGTGAATCTTTAGGGGCACAAGAACAGAGAATTTAGGAGAAAGAAGCCAAGTAATGGATACTGAACCCAGCAGTACTCTAGAAGCATTATTTAGCAAGATGACGCCAGAGCAACAGCTTTGTTTTAAGCAAGCCGTGGTACAGCAGACAATTTATTACGTCACCCAACACCTTCCATCTGAGGACAAAGACGATGGCGAGAGAAGGTTTATTGCATATGCTCAGGACTGGATTGACGAACCCACTCAAGAAAATGCAGATCGAGCAAATGGTGCTGCTGTTTTAGATTCTATAGATGGGGGTGTCAGACATTTCGACTACTCCCCTTATTTTTTGACACCTGCTGAAGCGGCGGGTGCTAACGATGCCATTCATGCCACAAGGTATGCGCTGGAGGCAGCGGGCAGTCGAGCAGAAATCGCTCACCAATGGCAAATCGCAGCGGCTGAGGCAATTTGCAAGGGTGGGCATTACCTGAGTTGGATAATGGCTAAGAACTCTATCATTTATATGGAACCCTTTAACGTAACCCCTGAAACCATGCTCTGGCTGGCATCATCTGATGTGCTGGCCGATCGAGCGGAGCAGATTTTGTGGTTTGAATCCATTGGGGGGCGCGCCTTGACATTGGCGAGCAATTTTCCCTACGAGCTATGGTTGGATGGTCGGTTTGTGGGGGATGGTGGGCATCGTTGCGCGCCCGGTGAAGCCTTGTCCGATCGCTGGGAGATGGCGGCTCAGGCAACCACGATTCAAGTGCGCCTGCATTGGGTTGATTTAAATCAAACTCGTGTTTTATATCGTTGTCTTTTCCCTGATCCATTTTTTGCAGAAGTTGCTTCTGTGGGCACATGGATGGCTTATCTTGACCATTCTGTTCAGTTTGCCTCTCAGTGTTCTGCCCAATTACCCAGACAAAATATTCTTCTGGCAGATTCAGCCGATCGCCAACCCGTCTCTCTACAACCGGCAAAGCTCAGTTCCCATTGGCAGGTGGTGCGATCGCCCCTGCAAGCTGCCCGATATGTTGAGGTCATCCCCCAGCCTATGCACACTCAGATTTTACCTGCTCAACTAGCAGCCGATACGTTTCAACCGCAGAACGCTAAAGATTTAGCCCTCTATGTGCGCGAACAACGCCCTTGCCCATTGCAATGCGATACTTACGATTTAGGGCAGATCGCCTTGCATCGCTTTGAGGTCGATAGTGGGATTATCTGGCCTGCGTGCTTTATTACAGCGAAGTGGCAGATTTTTTTGGACGTAGCCAGTACTCGGTTTCGGGCCAAAGTTGGGTTGGCAGATGCGATCGCGCCCCATCTCAAAGCCGCCGCACCCTTTGGTACCCGTGGATGTCGCTATGTGCATGTGCTGTATCCCGCTAGCGATCATGCCGCCAGTGATGGCAAGCCTGGGTTGCCAACCGTGCGGGCATGGGCGACGGGAATATCCGTTGCAATGGCGATCGCTCCCATTCGTTTCTCATTCTGAGCAATTTCAGACCATTCTTGCCGCTTGTCGTGCCAATTTAGTGGCCTGTATTGATGGTGGTGCAGTGGATACCTGCTGGCGCGAACGGGCCCAGTGGACGGGCGATCTCCGCATGAGTGCTCTGGCACTGCGATCGCTCACAGAGAATGATGAAGTCATCGATTTAGCGTTGCATCAAATCGCGCAGTCTTACAATCCCAAAACGGCTCTGGTTAGTGGCGTTTGGCCTGCCATGCAACCCGGAGAGGGGTTGCCCATTCCTGGCTTTCACCTGGCTTTTTGCCTAGCGGCTCTAGAGCACGATCCGACCCTGCAACGAGATCCCTTAGTGCGGCAGGTGGTGCAAGCGTCGTTCGATGCATGGCAGCAGCACTATTATCGAGAGGGTTTGGTGCAGGGAATGCCGGGATGGTATTTCACCGATTGGGATTATAGCGACCCGGTGGCGTTGGGTAGAGATGAGGGAGAGGTTTTACCCAACGCAGTTTGCAATGCCTGGTGGAGTGACTGGTGTGCGTTCATGCAGCCGGAGTTAGCGATTCACCCTACGGTTTTTGAGCAATCGTTTTGGATGGGAACTGCCTACGCCCTGACAACGGCTAAAACCTGTGCCAGTCCCCATGCCACTGCAACAGCTTTGAATGCATCGCTGGCGATGCACCATCGACAGGACTGTTTAGTTTATCTAGAACAGGCGATCGCTACTCAAGAAATCAATCAAAGAGTTACGCCCTATTTTGCCTATTTTGTGGCGCTGGCGCTGCAACAAATTTCACCCCAACGATCGCTCGAATTTGCAGAAGGTTTCTATGGTTCCATTGCCCAGACCTACGGCACTATTTATGAGAAAACAAATGACGAAGCGAGTTTGGCCCATGGATGGTCGGTGGCGATCGCTGCCCTGTTAACCCAGCCAGAAAGCAAGCTTCTCTAGAGTACTGTGCAATGTTAATGGCACTCTTGAATGTTAATGGCACTCTTGAATGTTAATGGCACTCTTGCCCCTGATGTTCATGTTAATGGCACTCTTGCCCCTGATGTTCATGTCAATCTAATTATCACTCTTGATCAAGAACTCACCCATGGCTACTCCGATCGCCCACGTCCTCCCGATCGCAAAATTGTCACCACTAGCCACAGCCCCAGCAAACTGGCAACGGCAAAGAAAATATTGCCAATCAACTGTAACTGTGGAGTTTGTTGCCCTGTCGAAATAATGGCTGCTCCCACAATCAGTGCGCCGATCACAGTACTGGAAGACCGCCGATTGGCAGCTTTGTCGATCGATCGTCGAACTGCATTCAGATCTTGCAGACTGATATTGAGACGCAGCGTTTCGGAGGTGAGGCGATCGAGCAAAAACCAACCTGACGAGGAGAGTCCAGAGAAAGCTGTTTAAATTCCAAGGCTGTGCGGAGCACCGATCGCATCGGGTCTTCTCCCACAAGCTGTCGTCGGAACAGATCGCTCATCAACGGTCGAATTTCATCCACAATGTTGACCGAAGGATCAAACCCCCGCCCCGTTCCTTCTAGATTGGCGATCGACTTAGTCAACAGTCCAATATTGCTAGGCAGACGCAAATTATTGAGGCGGGCAGCTTCCAAGATTTTTCCGAAGGCTTCACCAATGTTGATCTTCGCTAGGCTGAGGTTATAGTACTGGCGCAGCAGCCGATCATAGTCAGATTGTAGCCGCAGCAAGTTAGTGGGTTGATTGATATCCATTGGTTCTGCAAGTTGCAGTGTGAGTTGGGCACAACGATCGGGGTCTGCATCAATAATGGCCAGCATCAGTTCCACCATAATCGATTGTGTCCGGCGATCGAGTGTACCCATCATGCCGCAATCTAGAATGCCTACCCGCCCATCACGCAGGTAAAACAAGTTGCCAGGATGCGGATCGGCATGGAAAAAGCCGTCAATCAAATATTGCTGGAGGAAAGCCCGAAAAATGAGCGTGGTAAAGGCATGACGTTCTGCCTCAACATCACCTCCATAGCGATCGCCAGTCATTTGAGCTTGAAAAATGGGCACACCGTCTAGCCATTGCAAAATCAGACTTTTTTTACTGGAGAAAAAAACTTCTGGAACAATGATTTGACTAGGATCAAACCAGCGGCTATGAGCTAAAGCGATGCGAAGGCGATCGGTATACTCAGCTTCTTGAGTAAAGTCAAGTTCGCTCAGCAGCGAAGTGCTAAACTCATCAGCTAAAGCCACAACGTTGTAGCGCTTGCCAAAGTTAGTCGGAGATAGCAAGCCCGCAATTTGTTTGAACACGGCAATGTCGCGAGCAACAATTGTTTCAATTCCAGGACGCTGAATTTTGACAGCTACCTTTTGACCATTTTTGAGGGTAGCTTCGTGGGTTTGAGCAATAGAACCCGCAGCGATCGCCTGCTGGCTAATACTCTCAAACATCTCTTCTACAGGCAGGTTTAGCTCTTGCCGGAGGTGGGTTTCAATTTCTGCCCAGGCAACAGGCGGCACATTGGTTTGTAAATTGCTCAACGCTTCGATGTAAGCAGATGGCATCAGATCAGGGCGAGTACTCAACAGTTGCCCCAGTTTCACATAGGCGGGTCCTAAATCTATCAAAATATTGCGGAGTACTTCAGGGGCAGGTAGCTCTGGTTCGTCGCTTTTGCCAATGGTGAGCAGTTGGCGCATGTACTCCCAGCCGTGCCGAATCAGCACTTCAATAATTTCGCGTTGACGGGCAACTGGAGTTAGGAGGGTGGTCATGGAGGAATAAGGGTGAAGGGCAGATGTAGCGGGGTGGGTGGTCAGGGTTTTCCACCCGACATGATATTCAGTGGGCACCCTTCTTGATCCTACAAATAAAAAATCAGTGGCGCTTTGGGGCACCACTGAGTCCAACCACTTCAACCTCTAGGAAAACCTGAAATCTGAAATCTCAATGACTTAAGAAAGCCTAGTCAAGGAAGCCCATTAAGGGTTCACTATCAGATATATCATTGGAAGCGATCGGGCGACCCCCTGGCAGCCCTGAAGACTCCATCAATTTGGGATCGCTAACCATCACCGGACGCCCACCTGGCAGCGTCAACTCTTCGCGAATGGCTAGTTCGTTGGCGAATACAGGACGATGTCCTGGAAGGGAGTAATTGACAATGTGCTGATGGCTAGCCGAAATCGGGCGGTTGTTGAGAATCATCGCATAGATTTCTAGATGGCTAGAACCAATGGGACGAGTGCCTGCGATTTCGATCGCCCCTGACGTTTTTGGGCATCAGCGCGTAATGCCAATCCAGACTCTGGATTACTATTCTCAGGCTTTGCCAGATCTAATTTTCCAGCTTTTGCTGTAGCTGTGGCTGTCTGGGTTGTGCCACCGTTGCCCGTACCCTTGTCTTGTTCTGCCATCCCTTCCTCCTGTTCAACTGCGTTGTCTAACGAACTACCTTCAGGTGCTGCCTTTGCAGTTCTGCGCCTGGAGCGACCTGTCTTCGCTGCACGAGGGGTACTCATGAGCCGATACCTTGCCAATCTTGTTCTGAGTCTTGTGCTAAATAATTCTACGCCCTGTTAACTTAAGTCTCAAATTGTCCCTGAATCTTAAAATTGGCATCTGGCAGTATTATAGGCGGAAATGGCCTTACCTCAGCCTCGAAGCTGATGCATTAAACGATAGGTATTTTTAAGGATGCAATCAGGTTTGCTAAAAGCTATCCAAAAATATCTCAGAGAAAATATTCCAGCGGATGAGGGTTGGCATCCTAGCATACGGGACAAGCCTCCTTCCTGTTGAGAGTTCGAGCATCAAGCTTGAGGTTTGTTGTACTCGTTAACAAACGCCTGATCAAGCCTGTGTGCCCTATTGAAATCCTTGATAAAGGAAATAAGTTGCCATGGGAATAACCGTGGCTAACACTAGCAAAACGACAACTACTACAGTTGCACTACGATCATCGGTGTCTTCGGCTTTGGCAAAAGTTCCCTCGGTGATGATGGTGTCTTGAACGATGGGTGGGCCAGGGTCGGGCTGTCCAGCTAGTACCAGAGAGAGGCGATCGCTGGCATCTAGAAACGATTGGTTGTATTTGTTGCCATCGCGCAAGGGCACCATCATGGTTTCTTGCGCTACGCTCTCGGCGACCTGGTCAGGCAGCAAATCTTTGACGGCATCACCCGTGCGAATGGCGATCGTATTCGTGACATTGTCGAGCACAACCAGAACCTGGGCTGCTTGATCTGTGGCTGTGGGAAACCACTTTTTGAATAGGGCTTCAGCAAACGTATCGATGGTTTCACCATAGTCAAGGCGATGAATGGTGACAAACCGTACTTCATTTCCAGTCGTTTTTGCTAGATCTGCAAGTTCGCTGTTTAGCTCACTTTGGGTTAACCGGCTCATGACCCCGGCCTGGTCAAGCAGCCAAGTCGGATCACCTGCTGTCAGGTTGGGCATGCTATAAACTCCGGTAGCGGCGGCAGGCAAGGCCCCTAGTGACCAAATCTGGATTGCCAATACCGATGCCAGCAGAGGCAAAATCAGAGAACGAAAGGGCAATTTCCAGTCTACAGCTTGGCTCAAGCGTTGCAGCATCCTACGCATTCCTTAAAGCTTCTTTTCAAAATATTACAGGTCAATGCGATTTGTGAGAAGAGGAGTGAACCAGGATGAAGTCAAGAGCAAATCTCAAGATAAGAAGCTAAAGATTAGCTTAATGCGTCAGGAAATTAGGTTAAGGGAATCATTTGTGCTGTATCTTTACTTCGACCCATATTTCATACTCGCTATAAATAAACTCGCTAGTTGCTATAAATAAATTCGCTATCAATTGAAAGCACCCCTGAAAGCACCCCTATGAGGGATTGACCGATGGCAGCGATCGCTCTACAAAGGAAACCTTGGCTTAAACTGCTGCTGTGATCTTGTTTCAAGTCTTGTAACTGCTCTGCCAACTCTTGCTCAATTTCCTATCGTGAACCTATGCCCTCTGTGAAGCCATCTGCTCCAAAGCCTGTCTGGGACGAATTGACTCTGGCAACTCAACCTAATCCGGCACAGCTCGACAACATCAAGGCTCAGCTAGACCTCGTGTTGCTGGCGCTAGAAGCGTTGGCAGGAATTGGTTCTGAAGCAATGCTGCAAGCAGCGGCAGATCTGGGTTTAACCGATGTGGTTGCGGATCGGGTGTCTCTATGGCGGCTACGGCAATCCAGCCCATTGCGGCGAGGACAAGGGCGCAAGCGCTTGGATGTTGAGGAGGCGCGATCGCTAGTCCTGATTATTTGCCATCTGGCAAAACAGCATCAAGAACTGATACGCCGTGCCGTTGCCCTATTGGAACAGATGACTGAACAAAATCGTGAACCCCACACCGCCGAACTGCTGGGCGACTATCTCGACCGCTTTAGCAACACTTACCAAGAGCGCATGGAAGATGACGAAGCAACATCTTCTAAAGATCTGACTTACCTGGCCCTCAAACTTTTGATTGACCTGTTGTTTTACAGCGCTCCCAGCGGCACTCGCCGTTTGTGGATGGCACTCCTCGATCGCTCCAGCCATGCCAAAGAAGGCATGATGGAGTAAAGGACGCTCACACCCTTTATCATTTTCCCCTCTGCCCATGCCCACTTCTGTTCTCCGCCGATATACTCCCCCAACCTGCACGCTAGAAATTGCGGCCACTGGTTCTGCGCTGTCGCGATGGACCGATCGGGCAGTCTTAAAGCATCTGCGATTTCAGCTTAGTTTTGATGACCCAACGCTGCCCGAAGATAGCCAGGTGACGATTCGGGGCGATCGCCTCCAGCTAGAAGCCCTCTGGGAAACCGTAACTGCCTATGTGCAATCGTTGTTGAACCAACCCGCAGTCCCTCTCTATCACTCAGGTGGACTTTATGCTTCCGAACTTTATGCTTCTACCGAAGAGAATTACGCTCAGCTAGAGCCAGAACCTACCGTTTTATCTGAGCAGCCCCTACCCACTGATATCCATTTTCAACCGCGTGGATTGTTAAATCATCAACTGTTTCTGGGGACGTTAGCCAATGAGCGATCAGGGGCAACGGTGCCGCTGAGTACTCTACAACTCTTCGATTTGGCAAATGCCCTGGATGAATATCACAATGAGGCGCTGACCTTGCCTACTTTGGGCCGTGCCAGTTGGAGTAAATCTCGCGGTAGTTGGGCAGGAATTGCAGCGGCCCTCTTATTAACAGTGGGTTCATCGGCGGCACTGCTACGGTTTGTCACGGCTGTTTCCTCACCTAGTCCCCAGTTGGCAGCTTCTAGTTCTTCAGAGGAATCTCAAGCCCGTTTAGACGCTAAATCTTCTGCGCGCTTGCCTGCTGCCCCAGGATTAGAGCCGTTACCTTCTGCATTAACCCTACAACCGCCGCCGCCGCCTCTAGGTGCCACCAAAAACGCTGCACCCCCTCAACCCGTCCGCCTTCCGGACACGGCACCGATTAATCCTGGCACTGTCCCTAGAAGTGCTTTTCCCACCGACATTGCTCCTGGTGGTATTGCTCCCAGATCCCCCACCTTGTTGCCCGCCCCCAACCAGGCATCCGGTGGAACCGTAGCGATATTGCCTCAAGCCCCGTTGTCTCCAGAGATGTCTCCAGAGAATTTTTCAGGGGCGGCAATGCCGATTGATCCTCAAACCGCTAATTCTGACGGCGGGGCGATCGCTTCCCTCCGATCATCTGCTTCCAGCGATGCTGCCACTCAAATGGCTCCCCCAATTGGAGTACCCAACGCAGCCGCACCCAGCGCAGCCGCAGCCAGTGGAGCAGCAACCGCTGCTCGCAGCACAGCATTCGATGCAATTCCCCAAGTTGCAGAGATTCGCAACTATTTCGAGCAAAGTTGGCAGCCTCCTCAAGGACTGACCCAAACTCTGGAATACCGCTTGGTGTTGAATGCCAATGGCTCTCTGCAACGGATCGTGCCCCTGGGACAGGCGGCGGCTACCTTCCTCGATCGCACCAATATGCCGCTGACCAACGAAGCTTTCGTCTCGCCTGTAGAAAATGGCGGTAATCCCGCGATTCGTTTGGTTTTGGGGCAAGACGGAAAAGTTCAGACATTTTTGGAGCAAAGAAATTAACCTTTCTGCGTACCGCGTACCGCGTACCGCGTGCTACGTTTCTATCAGTTTGATCTGTTCCCTCTCTACCTGAGCGATCGCTCCTCCTGGAAACGGATCAGTTTGGCTACGGTTAGGAGCGTTAATCAATGCCACTAATTTTTCGATTTGGTCAAAGTGGATGGACGGTGGGCAACGCTTGTAGTAGGAATCGCCGCATCACTCGTCGCTGTAATGCCAAGGGGGCGGCTTGTAGCACCAGTCGATTCAGGCTGGAAATCGCTGGAGTAGTAGCTGGAGCTTGAGGCTTTTCTGTGGTACTGGTTTCCTCGGCGATCGCCCGTTCCCACCACTGTGCCGCTACAGTTTCTAGATAGTCCACTTCAGCCCGCAGCAGTTCTGCGGTTTGGCTGAGGGCTTGTTCAGCTTGGGGATTAAAGTGGGTTTTAAGATAAGGCAGCAGATCTTGACGAATGCGGTTCCGGGCATACTGCCAGTCTTGATTGGTACAGTCCTGCCAAATTTTCAGACCCTGAGCTTGGCAAAATTGTTCCGTTTCAGCACGAGTTGTCTCCAGCAGCGGCCGCACAAGCAGAACTCCCGCTGCCAGATGCCGCTGCCAGGTCAGGGCTTGCAGCCCATCAGCACCACTACCTCGGATCAGGTTATAGAGAAGGGTTTCGGCGCGATCGCTAGCAGTATGCCCTGTGACAACGTAGGTACAGCGTTGGGCTAAAGCAATCTCACTCAACATTTGGTAGCGCCATTGCCGGGCTGCTGCTTCGCTGGCAGGAATTTCCACAGCCGTGGCACTGAAGTAGGGCAGGTGAGAGGCTTGAGCCAACGCCTCCACAAAATCTGCATTAGCGGTGGCATCGCCTCGCCATCGATGGTTGCAATGGGCGATCGCCAAATTCCACCCCCATTGGGGCTGTAAATCACGCAGTAAGCGCATCAGGCACAGAGAATCCTGTCCCCCCGAAACCGCAATCAGGAGCGAGTGCTGCTTCGGCAATAAGCCACGCGCTCTGAGAATACAATGTAGCCGCGCATGCAGCCCTGTCCATTTATTGCTCATTGCCGCCTACCTATTGCCTACCTATTGCCTACCTATTGCCTACCTATTGCCTACCTATTGCCTACCTATTGCCTGCCTATTGCCGTCTACCTATTGCCGCTGGGTTCTGCCTTTAGTAATCGTCTCCTGGCAAAATTTCAGGATAAATATCTTCCCGGCTAGTGCGTGAATCGTAGTTGCGTGAATCGTAGGGGGCGTTGGAATAGTTATCCCGCCGGTAAATATCTTCCCGACTTTGCCGCCGATAGGGATCTTCTCGCGAGGCGCTTTCCCTGGGTGGCAAACTCTCTCGACGGGGCACACTCTCTTGCAACAGTTTGGGACGCTCTTCTGCCGGACAAAACTCCAGACGTAGCCGGACTCTGCCGCGCTGCCAACCCTGAGTCCCAAACCGCAGTACCTCGCAGCGCTGCCCCCGCTCCGTAAACCAGCCTTCTTGATCCTCCGACCATTCGGCTTCTTGATCTGACACTACCTGCGCCAGAGCGTCCAAAAACTCGCTGACTTTGAAGGTCGCGTTCGGCATCAACACCCGACCCGCTCGCACATACAGCACTTCGTCGTCGTTGAGCAAATCAAAATCTTTTGCATGGGCTTGTCTCTGAGTTTTGTTAGATCTTAACGTTCAACCCTTGCCGGTCATCCCTTGCGACTAGAGGAACCAGCCATAGCTGTGCAGCCCTTTACCGAGTAGATTAACTCCTAAGTAGCAGATCCAGACTACTAGGAAGCCTGCCGCTGCCAGAATTGCTGGACGCCGACCTTGCCAGCCGCGTGTAATGCGAGCATGGAGATAAGCTGCAAAAACCAGCCAGGTGATTAATGCCCAAGTTTCCTTGGGATCCCAACTCCAATACGATCCCCAAGCTTCGTTGGCCCAAACGGCTCCAGCAATGATGCCGATCGTCAGCAAGGGAAAGCCTAACCCAATCATGCGATAACTGATGTTATCTAAGGTATCGGCCAGGCTGAGCCGTTGGGGAGAAAGCGGCAGGGTAGAGACAGCAGATAGCGTCGTTGGAGTCAACACTGCGGTGCTGCCCAGGCTTTCCCTTGTTCCTAACCCATCTGTGCCTGACACAGTAGCCACATTTGCCGTTGTCACACTTGCCGCCGCCGTCCCAGCTTGGCCGTTTTTTTGCAGCCGATAGGAAACATCCCGATAGGCACCGGTGCCAACAGAACTGCCCTTCAACTCGATCGCTTGACCACGGGTAGCAATCAGAAAGGCGATCGCCAACAAAGCGCCCACCATCAGTGCTGCATAACTGAGTAACATGACACTGACATGCATCATCAGCCAATTGGATTTGAGCGCTGGCACCAGCGGGGCTGCCGATTGCATTGCTGTGGGCAAGGTGAGAGTCGCGAAGGCGGTAATGACCATAGCTACGGGAGCCGTAGCCACACCCACGAGCGGGCTGCGGCTCATGTTTTCCGCCACAAAGTGCATTGCTGTGATACCCCAGGCAATGAAAAAGAGGGATTCATAAAGGTTGCTAAGGGGGAAATAGCCTGCCTCGATCCAGCGGGCTCCTAGCAAGGCGGCAATGCAGAGATTGGCGATCGCCATCCCGGCTGAACCGAGCGTTGAGAAATAAGGGACTTTGGGGAAGGCTGCTCCTCCCCAATAGACCAGCATAGTCAGAAATAAAACGGCAAAGGAGGTGTTATCGAGCCAGCCCTGAAGGGAAACCAAATCCATCATGCTCTCCAGTGGTTTTTAAGGCGCGTTTTTAAGGCGCGTTTTAAGGCGATATTGTCTAGGGTAAAAGCAACCCACCCTTCATGGTATCGAGTCTGGGGCAATCTGACGCGAAGAAGGGTAATAATCTAGACCTGTTTTGAAACACTCGCCCACATGGATTAGGGACTAGGCTGGGGAGGTTGACTGGGCGTAACACCCTTAGCAGGAGGAACTTCTAGCGACGTATCGACCTGGGGAGACGGGGCAGTAGCAGGTGGATTGCTAACCTTACGGAGCAGCACGTGTACATCGTAGTGTATTGTGCGGGCATCTGGGCTAGCAGCGGTGACGTGCAGCGCTCGCAAGGCAGTCACATAGGACTGGTTTGCGGCTGGCAAAGTTGGTAAAGGGAGGCGGGTATGGCGATCGGCAAATCGCTCAGTGGCAATGAAGAAATGCCCGTTATTGGACAGCAGAGAGGGAGACGCAGTGCCGCTAAACAGCAGATTGGTCGCTAGCGTTTGAGTAGGAGCCGGGACAAGGACACTGCCAACATCAGCCCCGATCGCTAGAAACGCAATATTGCCATCGAGCCAGCCACGGGTTGCGGTGAGGGATGAGAAAGGGGATATCCAAGCTACAGCAGGCTTACCGCCCAACTGGGTATCGTTTACTCGGAACTGGTAGCGATCGCGCATGACCCCGTCTAGCGTTTTGAACGCTGCATCTGCGGCCTGGCGATCGCCGGTTTGGGCCAGTAGCAAAACCCCTGCCTTAGCCGCGCTGGCTGGAACAGTGTCTGTGGCAGTGGCATTGCCTGGATCTGAAATTAGCGCTAGAGAGAACTCTCCGTCCATCCAGGGAACCAGGTCTTTGTCAAAATTCATGCCAGTGAGATTGTTGAAGCCTTGGCGAATGAAGCTGGGATTTAAAACACCGCCTGTACCGCTATCAGCTACTGCCTGGCTATAGTTCTCCCAGGTTTGCTTAAAGTTGCTGCCTGAAGTCATGAGCAGCGTTGAGTCGGGTAACAGACTCGGCATCTGCCCAGCCGTGTTTTGCGCTGAATACCGAACTTTGCTATCAGCGGGTAGCCAGGTAATCGCCTGAACTCTGACTCCTTCCGGCTCTAAATCCATCGCCGAGACTAGACCTTTGTTGCCTTGCAGCAATGCCAATCCCTGGGGCGGAAATGGTTGATCGGCATTGTGGCTGGCCACGACACTTGCAACTGGGACATTGACATAGGCCCGCAGTAAGGGAGTTGTGGTTTTGATTTGGGCGAAGGACGGCCCATAGCCGGAGGTGCGAGCTACGGAGGGCTTGCCTTTAAAGGTATCGATAACTTGCTCAATTGCCTGACCCTGAGATGAGGCAACTAGATAGCGATCGCCCAACACAGCCGCTGCATAAGCCCGCTCTGTTTTGCCCTGAACTTCCCGAATTTTAATCCCTTGGTAGTCGCGATCGACCCACTCCTGACCTGCCCCGATTTTGGGTTGAGCCAGCACAGCTTGGGCTTTATTGACATTCGCGATCGGCAAGACCAGTACCGCAGCCGTATCTCCCTGAAGCGACGCAGCCGTATAGGGCTGAATCTGCTGGAGGTTAGCGGGCGGGTTAAGTGCGCCTGGAGCCAGAAATGCCACCGTAATTTCGCTGCCGACCCAGGGCTTAATATCTCGCTCATAGTTTAGACCGTTGGCAGTGAGTAAGCGATCGCGCAATTGCATCCAATGCTTATTCAGCGCTGCCTCTGTTTCAGGGGTACCCATCTGGCGTAACTGTCGCCATTGTCCCTCGTTGGTAGAGAAAGAGAGGGTAATCGCTACATCTTCAGGAATAATATCCGAGCCAGTGGGCAGTCCTCCAATTGCAGGACGCTGAAGCGACCACCAGGCAATCGCTCCCCCGACCAGCAAGCCAGTCGCAGAACCCACTACTAGTAGCACAGCCGTTTTTTGTTTCTTAAAGAGTTTATCAATCATCACTTTAGCTACCGCTCCAGGCTCTCAGTTGCAGTTAGCAGTTAACAGATATGACTTATGACTATAGACGATCGATCAGAGGATGGGGCAAGAGATGAGGGGGCTGCCTAGAAAATAAATACAAGCTGGATCTGCCACTCCTGTCCTTGCCGAACAATTTGGATCTGGCGGATGAATTCTCGGAAGTAGAAGCGGCGCTCCGCTTCTGAAAGGTCTAGCCAAAACTGAGGGATAGAGACTGTTTGGGCGATCGCTTTCAAATTGACAGGAGGCAGTTGGGCCAGTTGGGCTTGGAGAACTGCCATTTCAGTCCGGAGTTTGTAGATGCGTAGATCGGCTGTTTCGGTGTCTAAAACGCCACTAGTAATGAGTTGGGGAATTTGCTCAACAATGGACTGTTTTGCGGTTATCTGGGCTGTTAGTCCTCGTTTGATCCCCTCTATATTGGGTAGAGATAGTCCATTTACGGCACACGGCAAGTCCTGGCAGATTTGTTGAATGGTGCGATCGAGAACTTGGGCATAGGCGATCGCCCTGCATTTAGCCTGATTTGAGCATTCAGCCTGATTTGAGCAATTAGCCTGATTGGAGCAGGCGGTTGGGTCAGAGTCGCTTGGCTGGAGGCAAGCCGTCGGACGCAGATACAAGTATGTCTGCTGACGCCGAGGAGCCGTAACTCGGCTAATTTTCATAGTCGATTGGCAAGTGCCGCAAACTACCAGTCCTGAGAGCGAACGGGGCGCACTAGCCGTGCGGGGCGGCATGCGGCAGTTGCGACGCAAGAGGCGATCAACCTGTGCCGCTTCTTCCCGCGAAATAATTGGCACATGGGTGTCCTGCACCACCTCGCCGGTTTGGTAGACCAAATCACCCCGGTAGGCCGCGCTCGTCAGCCAGCGTTTGCCAGTCGAAACAGAAATCCTTTTATTATATTTTTTTGTAAATAGAGTACACTGCCCCGCAGTGAACCATAGAGCAAAAATGCTCAAAAAAATCTTTGACCACTGGTGCAGTACTGCGATCGATCGCATATCGCTCCTTACCACGGCGATAGCCATAGGGGGCTTTACCAGGTGGAGGTAAGGTTTTGATCCGATTGCGGGCATGTCCTTGTCGCAATCGGCGGCTCTGCTGCTGCTGTTGGATGGTTTGCAAAAGCTGTAATAAATCCGATCGCTTGAGGGGCTGTTCTTCAGAGCCGATGGATTCTTCTGTTGCAATTAAGGCAATGCCTAGGGTTTCTAATTGACGGAGGCGATCGGTCACTTGCTGAACGGTATTGCCTAGCTCTTCCAATCGACGTACCAACACACAGGCAATAGGTTCTGTGCCACAATCCTGGAAAAGCTGCTGAAGCTGAGCGCGATCGCCCAAATCTTGGTAGAGTCGATCTACTGTACGCCCCCAAACACTCACATCAGGAACAGATTCAATTAACGGCTCACTATAGGAATAGGCCAGTACTTTTCCAGTTGCTAGCCTGGGTTCACCCGTCATAGATTGCTCAGTAAACTGCGACATTAAAACTGCGACATTAAACTACGACCTTGAGCGATGCAATTGCTGATCCAAACAATTAGCAAGTAAAAGAATTTTGTGAGTTGAAGAATGCGTTGTCAGGAGCAGTTCTTCAATTTAAAACATAGATGATGCAATTGCTCAAAAAAGTGTAATATCTGATACAGACCAAACTTAGTGTAAGCCTGAAACTCTTGAAATTCTTAGATCACTAAGATAGTTTTTGACCCATAAAAACTGAAGGTTGAATGGGGCTTAAAAACTCAAAGCTCAATTTCCTAGAATACTCCTTAAATTCAATCCTTAACTTTGTAATTCTTAATCCCTAATTCTCATCTGAGCCGACGCGCTGCATCCTCAATTGCACACTCAAATAAATTGAGTTCAAATAATTTAAGTTCAAACCTAGCAGATTTGATTGGATAGATTTGATCGAATAAAAATCATAGAATTATCAAAATAATCTTGCCAAGACAGACTATGAGTTCAACCCTTCGATCTTCAGACGATGCCTCTCCTTCCCATCTGGCAGCGGGAGGGAAAAACCGAGACTTGACTCCTAGCTCAGCCCCCGATCTGTTTCTGCGCCATCGCCTCAGAATTGTGGAAGACTTGTGGGAATCAATCCTTCAGCAGGAATGCGGTCAGCAGTTAGTTGACTTACTGGGGCAATTGCGATCGATCTACACTTCCGAAGGTCAAGCCCCCGAAACCACCGAGCTAGAAGCCCTCAAAGTGATTGAAGGATTGGATCTCAATGAAGCCATTCGGGCCGCTCGTGCCTTTGCCCTCTACTTTCAACTGATCAACATCGTTGAGCAACACTACGAACAGCGCGGACAGCAGCAGCAGTATCGCGCTGCCTATGAGCAACAAACCCACCTTGCAGGCGGCTCATCAGTGTTTGATCCGGTAGGCATGATGCCGAGCATGGATGAGCAGGAAGGCTCTCCACAAGCGGATCTGCTAGAAAAAAGTCTGCAAGAGTCAGCACCGATCAAACAAGTCGCTCAAACTCTGCAAACCCTTTTTCCTAAGCTGCAACAACTCAACGTTCCTCCTCGACAGATCCAGAACTTAATTGACAAACTAGATGTGCAGATGGTGTTTACGGCACACCCCACAGAAATTGTCCGACACACCATTCGCGACAAGCAGCGCCGCATCGCTAAAATTTTGCGCCAACTCGATCAGGTGGAAGAAGGTCTACAGTCCCTGGGTTTGACATCTTCGTGGGAAGCTGAGGAACTGCGGGATCACCTGATGGAGGAAATCCGCCTTTGGTGGCGCACAGACGAACTACACCAATTCAAACCTACGGTCTTGGATGAAGTGGACTTTACCCTCCATTATTTTCAGGAAGTGCTGTTTGATGTGATCCCCCAACTCTATCATCGGTTTTGCCGGGCTCTGCACTATACCTATCCCCAGTTGCGTCCACCCAAGCAAGACTTCTGCAAGTTTGGTTCTTGGGTTGGGTCAGACCGGGATGGCAATCCTTCTGTCACACCAGAAATCACCTGGAAGACGGCGTGTTACCAGCGTAATTTGGTACTTCGAAAGTACATTCAATCTGTCAAGCATCTGACAACGCTGCTGAGTCTGTCCCTTCACTGGAGCGATGTTCTACCAGAACTGCTGGAATCTCTGGAACAAGATCAGGCGCAATTGCCCCAAGTCTACGATCTGCTGGCCATTCGCTATCGGCAGGAGCCTTACCGCTTGAAGCTGGCTTATATTCAAAAGCGGCTAGAAAATACTCTCGATCGCAGCCTGCACCTCTACGAAGGGGACTACTCTCAGGGCAACCTGCCCGATGCTGATCCGGCCTTGACCTATCGCTCTGGTGAGGAGTTTTTGGCAGAACTGCTGCTGATTCACCGTAATCTCCAGGAGACTGGGCTGGGCTGTAAAGATTTAGATCATCTAGTTTGCCAGGTAGAAATCTACGGCTTCAATCTGGCGCATCTGGATATTCGGCAAGAAAGTACCCGTCACTCCGACACTGTTAACGAAGTGATTGCATACATGCAGGTTATGCACTGCTCCTACAACAGCCTCAATGAAGCTCAGCGGACGCTTTGGCTAGCCACTGAACTACAAACCCGCCGTCCATTGATTCCTGCTGAACTGCCTTTTTCGGAGAAAACTAACGAGGCGATCGAAACTCTGCGGATGCTGCGACGGCTGCAACAGGAATTTGGGGTAGAGATCTGCCAAACCTACATTATCAGCATGAGTAATTATGCCAGCGACCTGTTGGAGGTGTTGCTGCTCGCCAAGGAAGCGGGACTCTATGATCCGTTGACGGGAGTTGGCACTATCAATGTGGTGCCGCTATTTGAAACCGTGGAAGATCTTCAGCGGGCTCCGAGTGTCATGCGTGAACTGTTTGAGTTGCCTCTCTATCGCAAGCTGCTCGAACAAGGCTGTAGCGGCAAAGAGGATGATTCCCCGATTCAGCCCCTTCAAGAAGTGATGCTGGGCTATTCTGACAGCAACAAAGACTCAGGATTCCTCAGTAGTAATTGGGAAATTCACAAGGCCCAGCAAGCGTTGCAGGCGATCGCAGAGCAATATGGCGTTTCTCTACGAATTTTCCACGGGCGCGGTGGTTCTGTGGGTCGGGGCGGCGGCCCTGCCTATGCAGCAATTCTGGCTCAGCCCGGACGCAGTATTGATGGACGGATCAAAATTACTGAGCAAGGCGAAGTGCTGGCTTCTAAATACAATCTGCCAGAATTGGCGTTGTATAACCTGGAAACGGTGACCACTGCGGTAATGCAAGCCAGCCTGCTCCGCAGCGGCTTTGATGACATCCAGCCTTGGCATGAAATTATGGAAGAGTTGGCGGCGCGCTCCCGTGCTCACTACCGCAACCTCATCTATGAACAGCCAGATTTTCTGGATTTCTTTTTACAAGTTACGCCCATCGAAGAAATCAGCCAGTTGCAAATCAGTTCTCGCCCGGCCCGCCGCAGCGGTGCCAAAAAAGATATCACCAGTCTTCGAGCGATTCCCTGGGTGTTTAGCTGGACGCAAACCCGTGTCCTGTTGCCTTCCTGGTATGGTGTAGGGACAGCTATTCAAAGCTTCCTGGCAGAAGAACCGCAAGAAAATCTGAAACTGCTCCGCTACTTTTACTACAAATGGCCGTTTTTCCGCATGGTGATCTCTAAGTGCGAGATGACGCTTTCCAAAGTAGATTTGAATATCGCGCATCATTATGTCAGAGAACTGTCCCAGCCAGAGGATCGCGATCGCTTAGAGGCTGTGTTTAACCAAATTAGCGCTGAATATAACCTGACACGGGAATTGGTGCTAATGATTACGGGACATGTCCGGCTGCTGGACGGCGATCCAGATCTACAGCGATCGGTACAACTTCGCAATAGTACAATCGTCCCTCTAGGCTTCCTCCAGGTTTCGCTGATTAAACGGCTGCGTCAGCACAAAAACAGTGTCAATTCTGGAGCCATTCGATCGCGCTATAGCCGAGGTGAACTGTTGCGCGGTGCCCTATTGACCATTAACGGCATTGCTGCTGGTATGCGAAATACGGGCTGATGTGCTTAAGTGTGGCTGTTTCCTAAGCTCTGGTTTGGCTGACTGATATTAATCCTGGCTAGAATTGATGAGTTCGCTGATCAGCAAGTCACGGATCAACTCTGATCAACTCTGGTCTGATCAAATCTGGTGAAGTCAGGTCAATCCATGAGCAACAATGAAGTTCGGGAACTAGTTCGCGAAGTTAAAACCCAAGTGGTGATTTTGGCCTGCTTTGTGGGAGCAATGTGGGCGCTCGAAATCATTGATACTTTTTTAGGTGGAGCGTTGAATCGCTTCGGAATTATGCCCCGCACCTTGATTGGTCTACGGGGTATTTTGTTTGCTCCTTTCCTGCATGGCAATTTCGCCCATTTAATTGCCAATACGGTGCCTTTTGTGACTCTGGGTTGGTTTGTGATGTTACGCCGCACCAGTGATTTCTTTGGGGTGACGGCGATCGCCATGTTAGTCGGCGGTTTAGGCACCTGGCTGATCGCACCTGCTTATACCGTTCACATTGGGGCAAGTGGCGTCATCTTCGGCTATCTAGGGTTTCTGATTTCTAGAGGTTACTTTGAACGTAGATTTGGCTCCATTCTGTTCTCGCTAATTGTGGGACTTGCATATGGCGGACTGATTTGGGGGGTACTGCCAGGGCGGATCGGCATTTCCTGGCAAGGACATCTATTTGGGTTCATTGGCGGCGTCGTTGCTGCCTGGCTGATGGCAGATTCTAAACCCCAAAGGGTGCGATCGCCGCGAGAATTCTAAGCGGTGCAATCAAGCAGGATCAAGCAGTGAGGCAAGAGAAAACTGAGCCAAGCAGTGAGGCAAGAGAAAACTGAGCCAAGGGAAAACAATGGGACTTTTCTTTGATGTGTTGAACGCTGTTAATAATCCCCAGCAACAAGCCAGTGTCGAGCAATTGGAGTCTTTAGTTCGCTCAGTTCAACAGCTTAGCCAACAGACCGAACTCGATTCAGATATGACCCAAACTCTAATTTCTGCTTTGGGCAACGCCATCCGCCCCACTTTACAGGAACAGAGTTCGGCAATGGGAGAGCAGCAACTTTCCAAGGTGCTGAGCCAGCTTGCAACCAGCAGGTTACTCGGCTCGGCCAAAGGCGGTTTGGGGGTGCTCCAGGTGTTGATTCCGGCCCAGATGCAACGGCAGCTCGCGCAAACCGTAGCTGAAAAAACGGGATTGGCTCCAGAGAAAGTGAAATCTCTCCTACCCTCTGTCATTCTCTTGATGATTAGCTTTTTGAACCTAGGGGCGAACAAGCCTGGTGTACCCGATAGCATCAATCCACTGCTCAGTGCTTTTTGGATAGCGATCGAGAGGGAGATACTGACCTGGGAGAGGTGATGAAATTTGCCAGTCGTTTCAGCAATCCCCCCTTTAAGAGTGCTCTGGAGGAGCCTTCCAAATGGGTGGGGTGTCAGTAGCCCGAATGCGTATGGGTGCCGAGCGGGCGGCAGGTAACCAAAGTCCTTCAGATGTTAAATAACCCAAGGTGGCAATATAGTCTCCGTGAGCCGGAACGCTGACCAAGCGATCGTTTGCCGTTTCATCACATTCAAACTGCTGGACGCCTTTAGGCGGCTGATTATTCTTTGAGTCAATTCCTGTAATGTCATAAACTCGAAGAACTAAGCGTTGTCCGTCTCGCTGACGCAGGGCTTCCTTTTGAGCTTCCGAAACTTCCCAATAGGCATACACTTCCTCGGCACTACGGGGAACCAGGATTAACCGATTCTCTGGCGCAGGGCGATGGGACAACCCTCCCGAACGAGCAGCGGTGGGACTGTCTTCTGGGTCGGCGTTTGCCCTAAAAGATGGCTTAGAAGCATGTCGAGCGAGTAGCTCAGGGACGGGTTTTACCGCAGTTCCAAGCCAGGGGCTGGGGCTGGCAGAACTGGAATTTGCAGCATGGGAAGCGGTTGAAATTCTGACAGCATCAGACTTTGCCAGACTAAGCCAACGGTCATCAGCGCAGACATAGCCGATTTCGGCAACATAATCGCGATCGCCCAGAGTAATGGGTACCTGGAAATCTTGAGCTTCCTCATCACAATCATATTGTTGGAAGCTCAAGAGGTCAGGCTGAGCGGGCAAGTGAGGAGCGGGCAAGTGAGGTTGAGGCTGTGTAACGTCATAAACTCGTAACGCCAGCTTTTCGCCCCCGCGTTGCCGGAGGGCGGCTTTTTCAGCCTCGCTGACCTGCCAATGAGCGGCAGCCTTGCCAGAATCATCAGGCACTAGAGTAATCCGGTTCGGATTGGGTGACGCAACAGTTACAGGCTGGGAAGGCACGGCATCAGGGTCTTGGCGGGTGGCAGTAGCAGTAGCAGGACTATCCTGAAGCGTCGTAGGAGCGACAATTTCTAATGCCTCGGTTCTTGATGCCTCAGTTCTTGATGGTTCTACTTCTGGTGGCTCTGTTTCTAGTGATTCTGTTTCTGGTGGCTCTTTCTGCTCTGTAGATAGCAAAGGTTCACTGAGGGGAGTTACACCCCCTGCATCGGGCTGAGCATTGGGCTGAAGATCTGGCTGAGGCTGCGATCGCCCCCGCAGCAACCCTGCCATTAGCCCCAATCCCCCCTAAGACGGGTAAGAGCCACCACCACCTTGGCCAAAGTTGGGTCAGGGTATCCATGAAGCCGTCCAGAGTAACATTCACTGGGGTATCTGGCAGGGTATCTGGCGAAGGACTATTGCTAGAAAAAATCATCGACAGGAGAGGCATCGACAGGAGAGGCGCTAGAACTGGGAACTGGATTAGCCGCAGGATTAGGAGAAGCAGGATTAGGAGAAGCAGGATTAGGAGAAGCAGGATTAGGGGAGGCTGCGATCGCTCCAGAGCTTACGGCCACTCTGGCAGTTTCCACCGTCTGTTGGGCTTCAGGTGCAGTCGCAATCCCTAAAAAAGCTTGAACTGCTGGGTTGGGATTGGGTCCTTTGTAAACATAAGCAAGTGCCTGGGAAAAGGGATAGAGTGTGTCAGTGGGTAAGGTGCCATAAAGGGGCAGGACACGCACTGCTGGATTATTGACGACCTGATCGACAATGCCGTAGCTAATGCCATCGTTGCTCAACTGCTGAATAATTGTGTCCGTGTTGTCTGTTTCTAGCCGAACGGTATTGACTCCGGGTTGAGATGCAGCGGTTTTAAAGATTGGGTAGCGGGACAGGGCGCGGCGAGTATCGTTAACATCGGGGCGATCGATAAACCGAATGGCAGCATCCGTTCCCCCGACTTGTGACCAATTGACGATTTCGCCTTGCAACATGCTGGCAACCTGTTCCCCTGTCAGGCTATCTGCAAAGGGATTGTTTGCGCCTACAAAAATAGCAATCTTATGGCGAGCCACTACCACAGGCACCAATCCTTGGGCTTGCTCCTCAGCCGTCAGCGGGCGGCTAATGGCAGCCAAATCAACCGTTCCCGCCAAAACTGCTTTCAGTCCTGCCTCGCTATCACTCTGGCTTAAATTGACTTGAGCTCCAGAAAACTGAGCTTTGAAGCGATCGCTCAGCGCTTGATTGAGGGGCATCAGACTACTGGAGCCATCAATTTTGACAATTGTTTCTGGCGGCACAGATGCAGGCAGCGGAAACGCAGCCGGAGCTTGAGCCAGGAGATTTGCAGTGAATGTTGCTGCTCTGACAGAGGCTGCTCTGACAGAGGGTGCAGCAGCGATCGCTAGCAGCATCACCAAAGCAGCGGCCGAGGTATTGCATTTCTGAAGTTTTTTCATAAAACTCTGACTGAACCCTGCATTTGAGAATATCTGCCCAATTTCTAGCATGTCCTGGCATGTCTGCCCAATTTTCAAAATGCACGTTGTGATTATAGGGTTAAGTTCTTAAAGCTAGAGATTTAATCATGTTTATTTTTCGTTTAGATGATGACAGTTTTCTTTCAGAGCAACTTTGGAGCCACTACAAACGCCCTTGAGGGAAACTGAGTAGTAATATTCGTAGTAATTATTTAAGTGAATTTCACCTGTAAAAGGGAACAATCATCCTCAAAGTACCCATTTTGCTGAGAGACTGAACAGTTGCGATGATTTGGCCAAGATTCGCCTGGGACTGATGCAGTTGAGCCAGGGTGGCAATAAATTCATCCAAGCTCCAAAACACTTCACTGGATTGCATGACTTCGTAGATGCCATCGCTAAAAAGATAGAGTGTGCTTCCCAGAGGAATTTCGCAGCAGTCACTAACGTAAGGGCTGTTTGGCAACATGCCAACTGGCATACCTGACGTTTTTAACTGTTTTAACTGTTTAAAAACTGTTTTAACCCTTTATCTTTGGCGTTCATTAAATAACCATTATGAAGTTCATCGTTTCCTCTTCTGCCTTGCTTAAACAACTGCAGCAAATCAGCGGCGTAATTAATGCCAATACCGTGTTGCCCATTTTAGAAGATTTTTTGTTTGAAATTGAAAAAAATCATTGTTGCAACAAAAAGTGACGCCGTCTTTACAAAAGGAGTGATCCGGCACTCTTACCTGAAAAACAGTCATCAATTTTGCTACTTAGCGGTTTGATGTTCTGTAAGCGAGGGAGTTGGTGGTATTGGGTGGTATTAGCTCGTAAAAAAAATACCACCAGGGATACCATCATAGTGGTATTTTACCCCTGCAGTAGTAATGTACATAAGGCCACAGAAATGAAAGAAAAATACTTAAGCGTCATACCCTTGCAAAAAGAATAGTGTTACAAAATCTCTCGTACAAATTATGTACGTTGGTAACAAAATACCACACTGGTGGTATTTCAGTCATAATACCACAGTATGTCTATTTTTAGCAATTGGATACCTGCAATTGCAACAATACGATGTAAAAGTTGAAGATTTCTCCAAAGCAAGCAGAAACAAACAAACTGTGATCAAACGCCAAACCAGAAAAGTGTTTTTTTGATTCATCGTTTGTTATCTGATCGTGTGGAGCGCTGGCACTCTGAGAAATTTGTCTAGCTGCATTTTGTCTCATTCTTTCTACAAAAATTTTAATTTATCTTTTTATTATATCTCATTTGAGCATATTCTTGTAATTCATCATAATAATCAACATCGGCTTCATCCACCAGCCTCTGTGTTATAGTTTTTGATGAAATGGCTTATCTTCATGCCACTAAGCAAAGAAGTAGTGAAGTCCATTGTGGCCTTTGACATAGACTTGTTTTCGCTGGCCAGTTCATCCATCTTTCGGTCAATATTGTCCAGCTTGTCCAGCTTGTCCAGCTTTTGGGCCATGGACTTGTTTTCGCTGGCCAATTCATCCATCTTTTGGTCAATATTGTCCAGCTTTTGGGCCATGGACTTGTTTTTGCTGGCCATATTGTCCAGCTTTTGGGCCAGTGGACTTGTTTTTGCTG
>JAAUOQ010000226.1 GCA_012034795.1 Leptolyngbyaceae cyanobacterium CRU_2_3 | reverse complement strand
GCCTCACCCTAAATCCCTCTCCCAAAAAGGGATAGGGACTGTGAGTCCGGCTCCCCTTCTCCCAAAAAGGGAGAAGGGGCTGGGGGATGAGGGTGGATCAGGATGGTGCATAGACTTATGCTGTGAAGTACTAGGTGGATTGCAGTTAAAGAATCTCTGAGAGGGTTTCAGTATTTAGAGCGCAAGGGTAAGGCTTCTGTGGCTGTGTTTCTTCTGAATCCAAGGCAGCGAACATCCAGAGCAGTATGAGGTGCTAATTCGGCAGCAGCACCCCTGTATCGACAATCGCAAGGTGAATGGCAGGTTCAGGCTGTTTCCTTGTCCAGTTAATAATGATGCTTGCGATTATAGTCCCTCCAGATCCTAACGGAAGCTGCTACGACCGCCAACCCACCTTCGATCGCCATCCTCCAACCTCAGAACTCGGAACATTGGCTTCAGAATTTGAAATGCCACCCTCAAGGCTCGGAACTTTGAGGGGCGATCGCCATCCTCCAGCCTCAAAACTTGGAACTTTGAGGGGGCGATCGCCCCTTCCAGCCTCAAACCCCGATTGCCAATCCCTTAACATGGAATCTAAATCCAGGGGTAGAAACAAGGATAGATTTTTGGAAGCGATTGCCGCAATATTGAATTTGGCGATATGTCGTAATGATGCATTGAGGCAACATGAATTGAGACAGCATGGAGAGAACCCAGCGATCGCGGTCAATTTGTCACTGGTGGGCGTCAAGCCAACTGGATTAGCAACCTATGCGCGCAATTTAATCCCTTACTTGGATTTACCAGGGCTGACGCTATTGGCTCCAGCCACCTTTCCCAGAGATGAATGGCTAGGAAACTGCGAATACCAAGATATTCCCGCAAATTTGACCGCAGAGCAGGGAAAGCTAGGGCACTTTCGCCGACTGTCCTGGACGCAGTTTCAGCTTCCCAAACTATGTCAGCGTCTGCGATCGCCCTTGCTATTCTCGCCCGTTCCAGAAATGCCACTATTTTCGGGCAGTGCGGCTGTTGTCGTCGTTCATGACTTGATTCCGTTACGGTTCCCGCGTTGGACATCACCCTTAACCCAGTACAGCCGCTACTACGTTCCCCAAGTGCTGGCGCAAGCCAAACACATTATTTGCAATTCTCTGGCGACCGCCCAAGATATTGTGGATTACTTTGGCATCTTTACCTCGAAAATTACGCCGATTCCGCTAGCTCATGATGCCAAACATTTTCGGGTGCTGCCCACCCATCCCCCCGATCGCCCCTATTTTTTCTACATTGGTCGCCCTGATCCCTACAAAAATCTGCATCGCGTGCTCAGTGCTTTTGCAGCGTTGTCTCCCCATCATGATGCTGAACTGTGGATCGCTGGCTCACCTGATCCTCGCTACACTCCTTTACTGCAAGCCCAAGCCTCTGAATTGGAGGTAGGCGATCGAGTGAGATTCCTGGATTATGTGGCTTATGACCAACTACCGATTCTGATGAATCAGGCGATCGCTCTCGTGTTTCCCAGTCTCTGGGAAGGATTTGGTTTTCCAGTCCTAGAAGCGATGTCCTGTGGAACACCCGTCCTTACTTCTAATCTCTCCTCGCTGCCTGAAGTCGCAGGAGATGCGGCAATGCTGGTTAATCCCTACAATCAAGCCGAAATTGCTGCTGCCCTACAAACTTTACTAACAGACGAGGGAGCGCGATCGCAGCTTCGCGCAGCAGGACTTCTGCGGGCCAGTCAGTTTAGCTGGCAGAAAACCGGACAAGCCACGGCTGAGGTGTTGCGCCGCTATTTGTAAAGCCGAATGTAAAGCCCAATATCAAGCTTCAATCGGTTTGAGCCAGACATCCTAGCCCATTTGCGGGGCAACAGAACGCGGTAGAATGCAAGGGCTAGCTCCTCTTAAAATGCCGCTATGACAACTGCTTACCCCAACGCCCCTGACCTCTCTGCTGATGATTACCTTGTAGTGGGTCTGGCAACCTGCTTCATTAAAGGCGACGGCGAAGTGCATGAAGTCAAAGTCGTAGAACCCATTCCTTCTGCTGCCCTGCAAGCAATTGTCCAAGGCATTCCCACATCTTACGATCGCGCTTATGCCACAACGCTGGGTACAGTGCTATTGGATGAAGTGCCTCAACTGCCCCCTAACTTCCCACCCGAATCTCAATTTTGCGACGAATTTGCCTTTCGGGCGATCGCCGCTGCCCGCACCTACAAAAACCGCCCTGTTGCTAAAGAGCATATTCCTCAAGGTACAACCAAGACTGATTTTACTTTCTCGGTTGAGCGTAAGCGCGTTTTGAACTCAGAACGAATCATCAAAACTGAAGACAACGTCAAGCAACATGCCTACACGCATCAAACGTTATAGCAAGGTATAAAGGTAATGTCCTAGACCGGTTATACCATGCTGAAACTCTACGGCGGTGCGCGTAGCCGCGCCTCAATTGTGCAGTGGTACCTAGAAGAATTGGGCTTGCCCTACGAGTTTGCCCTACTAGAGATGCAGACTGGAGAGCATCGTCAACCCGCCTATCTTGATATCAATCCCTTTGGGAAAGTCCCTGCAATTACCGAAGGAGACTTTAAGCTGTGGGAATCGGGTGCAATTCTTCTGTATCTATCGGAAAAGTACGACTCCTTGCTGGCTACCCCCGAACAACATGCCACAGCAATTCAGTGGGTGATGTTTGCTAATGCGACGCTAGGGCCTGGTGTTTTTGTGGAATCCAGTCGAGAGAAAGAAATGCCTCGTCTCTTTGCAGCGCTCAATCCAATTTTTCAGAGGCAGTCGTTTGTCATGGGCGATCGCTTCACAGTGGCTGATGTTGCAATCGGTTCTACCCTGGCATACATGCCCATAATGCTCAAGATCAATTTTGAAGGATATGAGGCGATCGCAGCTTACGTCAAGCAAATTCTAGAGCGACCCGCTTTTCAAAAAACCATTGGCGCACGAACCTCCTAGTTCCCATGAACTAATGTGGCTAAAAGTGTCAGGATAGCCTAATGCACAGCAAAGCCCCTCTCTAGTAGAGGGGCTTTTGGTTTATTTATTGACCCGAAAAGGAGAGGGGGATGCTCTACACAGACGGAACATTGTCCAAAGAGCGAGTCACATTCAACCCTGCTGAAGACTGTGAATACTCTCCCAGATCAATCGGAACAGGCTGCACATGCCAAATATCTTTGCAGTAGTCTGAAATTGATCGGTCTGACGAGAACTTACCCATGTTAGCGACGTTAATGATTGACATGCGAGTCCAGTTATCTTGATCCCGATAGGCTTCAGCCGCTCGCGCTTGACAGTCGAGATAGGATTGGAAATCCGCAAATAGCATGTACTCGTCTCCGTTTAGCAACGAACTGACGATGGGCATAAACAGCCCAGGCTCTTTCGGAGAAAAGAACCCAGAAGAAAGCTGATCAATCACTCGCTTCAATTCAGAGTTGGAATGGTAATATTCCAACGGATTGTAGCCTTTTGCTCTCAAATCTGTGACTTCCTGAGCCGTCAAACCGAATAGGAAAAAGTTCTCAGCGCCGACCTCTTCCCGAATCTCAACGTTTGCACCATCTAGGGTCCCAATCGTCAGAGAGCCATTCAGGGCAAACTTCATGTTTCCCGTACCAGAGGCTTCCTTGCCTGCGGTAGAAATCTGCTCTGACAGATCAGAAGCAGGGTAAAGCGAATTGACCCAGTGATACAGAGTAATTTGCGACAAAGACCACCTTTAAGCGTCCTGCAACGTCCGGATCATGGTTGACTACATCTGCAACAGAGTTGATCAACTTAATCACCATTTTGCCATAAAGTACCCAGGAGCCGCCTTGCCGCCAAAGATGACGCTACGGGGCACAACATCAATGCTGGGATTATCTTTAATTTGATTGTAGAGAGCAATCACATGCAAGACATTCAATAACTGGCGCTTGTACTCATGAATCCGCTTAATTTGGATATCAAAGATAGAGTTGGGATCGATTTCAATGCCATTGTTGCGGAGAATGTAACCCGCAAAGCTGGCTTTGCGCGATTGCTTAATCTGCCGCCAGCGTACCCGGAATTCTGGATCATCCACAAAAGCTTCTAATTTCTTCAGTTCGTCTAGATGCTTAACCCAGTTCTTGCCAATTTTCTCGCTGATCAAATCTGAAAGTTCTGGGTTGCTCATCAGAAGCCAACGGCGGGGAGTAATACCGTTGGTTTTATTCTGAAACTTCTCAGGCCAAAGTTCATAGAAATCACGGAATAGGTCTTTCTTCACCAGTTCTGTATGCAAAGCGGCCACACCGTTGACGGCATGGCTACCTACACAGGCCAAGTGTGCCATGCGAATTTTCTTATCTTCGCCTTCTTCTACCAGCGACATCCGGTTGAGTTTGCCCGCATCACCAGGGTACTTTGCCCGAATTTCTTCCAAGAACTGGCGATTGATCTCGTAGATGATCTCAAGGTGGCGGGGTAATAGGCGACCAAAAAGGCTAACCGACCAGCGCTCTAGCGCCTCGGAGAGCAGCGTGTGATTGGTGTAGGCAAATGTGCGATGGGTGATATCCCAGGCTTTTTCCCAAGGCACAAAATACTCGTCGAGCAAAAGGCGCATTAGTTCAGCAACCCCAATCGCCGGATGAGTATCATTAAGCTGAATCGCCATCTTTTCTGGGAAGGCATCGAACGTGTCGTGCTTCCGCAGATAGAGACGAATAATATCCTGAAGAGAGCAGGAAACAAAGAAGTACTGCTGTTGCAGACGAAGTTCCTTACCTTGAGGCGTGTTGTCGTTAGGATAGAGAACTTTGGAAATGTTTTCAGAGAAAGTTTTATTGGCTACTGCCTGGGTGTAGTCTCCAGCATTGAAGGTGCTGAGGTCAAAATCTTCACCTGCCTTGGCAGCCCAAAGTCGTAGTGTATTGACTGTGTTGTTGTCATAGCCAGGAATGGGAGTATCGTAGGGTGTTCCCAACACAGTCACCTGCGGGACCCAACGGATTTGATGAACGCCATTGGCATCGGTGTAACCTTCTGTATGTCCACCGAACTTCACCCCAACTGTATAGTCTGGGCGGGGCATTTCCCAGGGGTTGCCAAACTGAAGCCAGTTGTCGGGACGCTCGGTTTGCCATCCATCTGCGATCAATTGGTCAAAGATGCCAAACTCATAGCGAATACCGTAACCCACTGCTGGAATTTCTAAAGCAGCTAGAGAATCCAAGAAGCAGGCAGCAAGCCTTCCCAAGCCCCCGTTCCCTAAACCCGGTTCTTCTTCCCGCTCCATCAGGTCATCTAGGTTAAGCCCTGATTCTTGCAAAGCTTGTTTCATCTGCTCATACAAACCCAAGTTGATCAGGTTGTTGATCAGGAGCCGACCAATTAAAAACTCGGCAGACAGGTAGTAAACCATTTTGACGTCTTTATCAAAGTACGTCTGGGCAGTTTTGATGCGACGATGCACAAGGCGATCGCGGACGGTATAGGCCAGGGCCATGAAGTAATCGTAGAGCGTCGCAAAAGTCTCGTCTTTGCCCTGAAGGTAATAAAGGTTATCGGCCAGGGCACGCTTGAGGGTCTGCACCGTTGTCCCAGTCCGATCGTCCTCGATCGTTATAGGACAATCGATTAGCTGGTTAATGGGCTGGCTGTCCATAAGCTGAGATTAATAGAGAATGGGTTGATGGTTCAACTAAACTTATGCACCATACAATTTCTAAACGCAAGGGAGAAGTGCTTAAGATTACATCAAGAGTTAGGATCTTAAAGGTGTTTCATAGTGGTGTGCTTTGTGGGAAAACAACAGCGATCGCGCCCTTCGGCTTTAGCTTGATAGAGCGCACTGTCAGCAATTGCCACAAATACATTTTTGTCTTGGTCAGAAGATGGGACAACGCTAAAGGCACCTGCACTGAGCGTAACCACCCTTTTATCTGAACGGTGGGGAATAGCTAGACTGCGAACCGCATTACAAGCTAATTCAGCAACACTAACTGCTCCTGCTAAGCCAGTATTTGGCAGCAGCAGAGCGAACTCTTCACCGCCGTATCGGGCAACCAGATCACCCGCCCGCCTAGCTGATGATTTCAGTACTTTAGCGACTTGCTGAAGACAGCGATCGCCAGCTTGGTGACCATAGGTGTCATTATAGGATTTAAAAAAGTCAATGTCGCACAGAACCAGTCCTAATTCTCTTTGCTCGCGCTGCATCCGCCGCCATTCTTGATCGAAATATTCATCAAACCGCCGCCGGTTAGCAAGTTGAGTTAAGCCATCCAAGGACACCAAACGTTGTAATTCTTGATTGGCAGCCTCCAATTGCTTTTGCAGTTGTGATTGCTGAATCAACCGCCGCACTCGTTGTCGTAAAACTGCAAAGTGAACTGGCTTAGTCACATAATCCGCCGCACCCACAGCAAAGGCTCGATCAACTGAAGCCTGATCTTCTAATCCTGTAATCATCAAAATTGGGATGCGATGACTGCCAATTAAGGACTGCAACTGAGCACAGCATTCAAAGCCATCAATCCCTGGCATCACTGCATCCAGCAGAACAATATCAGGATGAAGGCGGCTATAAGCCTCTATCCCCTCGTACCCTGTTTTGGCTTCAACAATTTCATATCCCTCTTTTTCTAGACACAGCCGCAAATGCAGCCGCATTACAATATCATCATCAATTAGCAAAATTAAAGGCAGCTTGTCTAACGCATGAGAATTCATGATTAATCGAAATTCCTCATGCTATCTGTCTCGAATGCACTGATTTTCATGATTAGATCCATGATGCTCTGCGGTTACTTTGCATTAGTGTTCCCAGGAGTTTGCTCCTTTATTAGTCTTATGCCTTGATTTACAGGAAAAATTTGTGATGGCTTGAGATTTTGCTAGCGTTAGTTGCTAATTTGCCATCCAAGCGGAACAACAAGCAAAACAGCAAAGCCCGCATCCCTGAAGGTAAAGCGGGTTGCAGCTAGCTGTTCATGTCTCAAATTAT
>JAAUOQ010000225.1 GCA_012034795.1 Leptolyngbyaceae cyanobacterium CRU_2_3 | reverse complement strand
GTAGTGGAGCAATCGTTCTTTATTCAATTAACGTGGGGGGCGGCGTGCTACATCTGGCTGATTTAGCACTACTGGCTGCCGTTGTGGGCGGTGGAATGGGCTATGCCGAAGGCGCAAGGTTAGCCAGAGAGCTGGGTAGCTGGCGCGTGATTTGTTACGCCTTAGTTCTGTCGCTACCTGTAACAATTCCCATGTCGGTGTTGTCGGCCGAGATGAATGCTACAGCTAATTCCCCATCTGCTTGGATTGGATTTCTATACGTCAGTGTCATTAGTATGTTTCTTGGCTTCTTTGCCTGGTATCGAGCTTTAGATTTAGGAGGTATTGCTCAAATCGGTCAGTTGCAACTGCTGCAACCCTTTGTCACTATTTTTGCTTCCGCCATTCTTTTCTCAGAAAAGTTAACGACGCTGATGTTTGTGGTTTTAGCAATTGTCTTGATGTCGGTCTATTGGGGCAGGCGATCAAGCGTGGTTCGTCCGTCAAAATTTACGCCCAATCCCAGATAAAGTAAAGGAGCCAATGCCCATTCTTCATCGATCCCGTGTTATTGCTCGACCTGCAATTCAAACAGAGATTCCATTAATCCTCAATTTTATTCAAAAGAAAGCTGCATTTGATGCAGCGATGGGATCTTTCTCAGGAACACTCTGTGCCACAGAAGAATTACTCAGAGAGACTTTGTTTGGTGATGTTCCTTTCGCTACAATCTTGTTGGCAGAAGTAGACAACCATATAGTAGGATTTGCATCTTATTACTTTCGGTATTCTTCCTTCAAAGCACAGCCCAGTGTATGGTTGGATGATCTGTACGTCAATGATGCTATGAGAAATCAAGGGATCGGCACAGTGCTGATGAAAAAACTAGCTGAGATTGCTAATGCCAAGAACTGTAGCCACCTGGCATGGACTGCCTGGAAAGACAATATTCAAGCGATTCGCTTTTATCAGCAGATGGGTGGAGAACTTATAGAAGAAAAGGATAAACTGCTATTTTTTCAATTGGATAGAACGGCGATCGCTCATTTGTTACAACCCACCCTTCATCCCTAGTCCCTGGCTTAAAAAGCTACTGGCTTAAAAAGCTACTGTGTACACTCTTAATTCTTGATTTTTGACTCGAATCCTTTAACGGGTGTATACACAGTAGCCTATGCTTTAGCGCCTGATCTCAGACATCAAATCATCAGGAATCAAGACTTGATCAATGACGTGAATTACGCCATTACTCGCTTCGATGTCTTCATCTGTGACTCTAGCACTATTGACATACAAGCGTCCACCACGTCTGGAGATTCTCACCTCACTGCGTTCTAGTGTTCTCACAGAAGTAGGGGTATTAATCTGATCAGAGACTAGAGGGCTAGCCGAAGCGATCACATGGTAGGCCAATACCTTGGACATTAAAGTGCGATCGGTAGACAGTTGCTCCATAATGTCTGGCGGAACGGCTGCAAAAGCTGCATCAGTGGGTGCAAAAACAGTGAATCGTCCATAGCCTCTTAAATCTTCCGTCATTCCCAGTTCATCTAAAAGCTGGAGCAGCGTTCGGAAGGAGCCTGCGGCCGTTGCTGTATCAATAATGTCTTGCTGGGCTTGAGCTACAGAGATGCCTGCCTGGGGCAGGATTTGGGGCATAAGTTCCAAGACAGGAAATTGGGAGGAGAAGCGATCGCTTAATCCCTGCGGTTGATCAGGATTGGTAAATCCTGGAGCCGTAAAGATTAGCTCCATGCCGATGAGTCCTGCCAGGCTGAAAGATTGGATCAAGCTGGAATGGAAGAAAGTTGCCATAACGTTTTTTGAGAGCGTCTAAGCGTGAATACCTTCTTCCATAAGTACCTCGACTTTATCAAAAAGACAAACCTCATTTCTATTCAAGATTTTTGGTATGGCAGGCAAATCTCCCAATAATCACAAATTAGCCCGTTCATTCATCACTGTCAGGTTCAGTGATAATGCGGCGAATCTCGTTCTGGCACTGTTCCACAGCCAGCCGAACGCGACGGATTGTTCTGTGGTCATCTTGCTCTAGGGCGTTATGCAATCCGCTCCATACGGTTTGAGCCAGGTGCCCTAGCTCATCCTGCAAAAAACCGATCTCAGCTTGACTTGCCGCCGAGGAGATGGGATTTGCCAAACGTGCCCAAAAGGCATTAACTTCTTCAATATGTGCGTCTAACTCAATGCGTCCAGCATCAGTCAGATGGTAAATACGCCGATCGGTTGATTGATTGGACTGCACAAGTCCAAGTTCTTCGAGATGCTGCAAGGTGGGATAGATCGTACCAGGGCTAGGCAGGTATTGACCTGACGATCGCTCTTCAAGGGCTTTGATCATCTCGTAACCATGTTTGGGCCCGTTGCGGAGGGCATCCAATAGAACATAGCGAACCTCACCACGTCGGGCTTTACCACCGGCAAATCCGCGTCTGCCCCCATGTCTATCCCCTGGAGGTAGAGGGGGATGGGAGTCGTGTCTATGAGGTCTGCCTTCGGAATGTCTGCCTTCGGGAGGTCTGCCTTCGGGAGGTCTGCCTTCAAAGTGAGGATGGGGGCGTCTTGCTCGTTCATTCATAGAGGAATTTCCTTTCAATTAAATCTATCGCGATATATCGCGATAGATTTAATCTTTACGCAATTTTGGATTGCCTGTCAAGAGATATGACGTTTAAGACGATATGTTAGAGCGACGTCAACTTGAACTGGTACTTAACATTCTGCGTCGGCTTATCGAATGCAATGTAGCAGTCGAGGGGAGGTGCCCCTGCGGGTATGGCTCGAACGGGAATATCAGTAGAGCGTTTGCCAGATATCTTTGTGGCTCCTGCCAATTTGGCAATTTGCCCACTAATAGGATTTTTGACGAAAAACGAAAAATTCATCTTTCCACCCTGGGTCTGGGAAGAGCTTCTGATTTTAAAGGCATCACCAGGCTGAATCGTAAACTTGAAGACATCCGCCCGATCGGAACTGCCAAGTGCATCTTTGACCTGAATGGTTCTAGTGCCACCGCGCTCCAGAAAACCAAGATTGCGAGCCGTTGCAAATGTATTGTCAGCCATTGTTTTTCTCCTTAATGAATGGTTGATGAATGGTTGATGAGCAATAATCAACTATTTCGGTTGAACTAGAAGTCTGGTGTTAGCGGGTGCATTGCATCAATGCACGATTAAACCGTCTTGGACTCGAATCACTCGCTTGGTTTGAGCCGCCACTTCTGGGTTGTGGGTAACGATGACAATCGTGATTCCTTGTTGATTGAGTTGTTTGAATAAATTCATCACCTCCTGAGAGGTTTCAGTATCTAATGCGCCAGTTGGTTAACGACCAGCACTAATGCTGGTCGGTTAACCAATGCCCGCGCGATCGCCACTCGCTGCTGTTGTCCGCCAGAAAGCTGACTAGGAAAGTTGTATAGGCGATCGCCCAATCCCACTTGTTTGAGAGCTTGGATCGCCTGCTGACGACGATTTTGCCGAGGAACATGGGCATAAATCATTGGCAGCATGACATTTTCAAGGGCGGTGGAGCGCGACAGCAAGTTGAATTGCTGGAAGACAAACCCAATGCGTTGATTGCGGATATAGGCCAATTCATCATTGTTGAGCGTTGTTAAGTTTTTACCTTCTAAAACATAATGTCCAGCCGTTGGCCGATCTAAGCAGCCGATCAGGTTCATCAAAGTAGATTTACCCGAACCAGAGGCACCCATAATGGCGACCCATTCTCCTTGCGCGATCGAGAGATCAATTTTCTTCAAAACTGGGATATTGACTTCACCTAAACGGTAAGTTTTTGTGATTTCCTGCATCCAGATCATGGTTGTTATATCCATCACAATTCAATCGCTCCGTAATGCCATAATTGGATCTAGTCGGGCTGCATTGCGAGCCGGAATCACTCCCGCCAATAGCCCTACAATGAACGACAGCCCTAAACCGCACACAATTGACCAACCGGAAATCACAAAGGGAAACTGCAAAACTATGGCAGCACCCAAGGCAGTCAGAACGCCGATACTCATACCGATGCAGCCACCTGCAATCGAAATAACAATCGATTCCGCTAGAAACTGATACAAAATGGCAGAATGGGTTGCACCCACCGCTTTGCGAATGCCAATTTCTCGTGTGCGCTCCACAACTGAAACCAGCATGATGTTGGCAATACCAATACCACCGACCACCAGAGAAATACTGGCGATCGCTACGACCATGACTGTAAATAAGCCAACAACTGTGGTGAAGGTTTTGGCCACATCAGTTTGATTGCGAATGCTGAAATCATCAGATTGTGAAGCGGTCAAATTGTGACGCAGACGCAACAAATTTGTTACCTGAAATTCCACTGCTTTTAACTGGTTCTGATCACTGGCTTTAACGTACATACCGTTGACTGAAACCCCGTTGAGGGCATTATTTCCCACAATTCGAGAAGACATATTGGAAAGGGGAATAAACACTTGATCGTCGCGATCGATTGATCCCTCTGAACCCTTCGGCTCAAATACACCAATGATTTCATAGCTATTCCCTTGAATTCGCAATGATTGACCAATGGCATTACTATCACTGCCAAATAGCTTCTCCTGTACTGTAGAACCGAGAATGGCGATCGGCATAGCATGATCCATCTCTGCTTGAGTGAAAAATCTGCCCTGAGTTAGGTGTGTATTTCTCGCCTCCAAATAGTTCATATCGATTCCCACAATGTTCGTAGAGTGATTGTCCTGTTCATGTACAACCTGTCCTGGACGCTGGAGATAAGCAGACACAACTTGCACAACAGGAGATTGGGCTTGAATGGCTTTGGCATCTTCCCAAGTCAAGGTTGAGCTAGAACCTAAACCCTGACTGATGCCGCCCGTTCTAGCAGCACTGGGAAAGACTTGAAGCACGTCTGTGCCTAAAGCTTGAATTTGTTGCTCAGTCGCTTTTTGCACGCCCTGCCCTACTGAGGTAATGGCGATTACTGAGGAAATACCAATAATCACGCCTAACATGGTCAATCCAGTGCGAAGTTTATTGCTCCAGAGTGCTGCGATCGACATGGATAAGATTTCGATCGCAGCTACAGATTGGGCCCGTTTAGCTACAATTTTTCGAGGTAAAGTCATTGTCATGGGTCGATTCCTAGATGAATGCTCACTGAATGAATGCTCGCTGAATGAACGCTCACTGAATGAACACTTATTGCCCTGGTGCTCCCCCAGTGGGCGAACCGCCAGGCGGTGGCCCACTGGGTGCCCCATCGGGCGGCCCACCGCCTGGTGGCCCGTCTTTTGAGGAGCCTCCCAGTAAATTCGGCCAAGAAAATCCTGATGATGGCGGCGGTTCAGACGGAACATTCAGCAAGACATGTTCTGTACCATCCAGTCCAGCCTTAACTTCAGTGCGATTGTTAATCGTTGCTCCCGTAGTGATGGGAATAAATCTGGGGGGCTGATTAGGTGTTCCCACAAAAACGCCACTGACATTGTTTTGCCGGGTTACAGCAACTGTGGGAACTGTAAGCACATTTTGCAACTGACCGACTTTGAACTGTGTAGAGACATTCATGCCGGATCGTAACTGCTGTGCCGAATCTCCCACCAATGCTACCTTCACCTCAAAGCTGGTGACATTCTGTTCAACAATGGCCTGCGTCGCAATTTGTGACACTCTTCCCTGAAAGGTCTTCCCAGGATAGGCGTCTGCCGTGATTACCACCGCTTGACCCAGTTGAATTTGGGAAATACTGCTCTCTGCAACGTTGGCTACCACTCGATTGGTGGCAGCTAATGACAGAATAGACGATGAGGTCGCAGACGAAACCGAACTCCCTGCCGTGGTGGGGCAACAATGCACCTGGATCAGCATACTTGAGACTAACAACGCCATTGAAGGGTGCCCGAATCACGGTGTCATTGATTTGGGCCTGAATGTTTTGCAGTGCCCCTTGAGCCGATACAACTTGAGCCTGCGCTGCGGCAATATCTTCCTGCCGCGATCCAGCCTCAGACAGGGACAAAGCTTGCTGGACTTCTGTCAGTTTGGCTTGAGCCGTATCCCGTGTAGTGCTGGCCTTGTCGTAAAGTTGTCGGGAAATTGCCCCTGCCTCAAATAGTTCTTGATTGCGCTGCCAATCTTCTGTAGCTTGTTTCAAGTCTGCCTGAGCACTCTGCCAACGCGCTTGAGCCTGAGCAATTTCCTGCGATCGGTTTCCTGCCAGAGATTTATCTAAATCAGCTTCAGCTTTAGCCAGTTGTCCTTGAGCTTGCGTCAATTGTCCCTGCAAGTTGGAGTCATCCATGTAGGCAATAATCAGCCCTTTGCTGACTCTATCCCCTTCTTCAACCAGCAATTTTGTCAAAACACCAGCAGTTTTGGGACTGACGTTTACAACCTGCTCAGGTTCAACAGTACCGTTGGCTGATACAGTCACCGACAAATTGGTTCGCTCTACAGACACTACAATTGGGCGTTGACTGGTTTGTAGTTGAGGCATCAGCCGTTGATAGACAAGATAGCTGCCTCCTGCCAGCAGAAATAGGAACAATAATTTCAACAAGAGTTTAACAATGCTCGATTTCTTTGCAGATTGAAGAGAATCAGTAGAATCATCAAGCTGAGTTAGATCTGGGTAAGGATTGGAGTCAAAGGAATTAGATTCCATATGTATTCCTTCAGTAAAAACGAGTTTGTTGGCATTCATTAAGGCAGTAGTAAAGCGATCGCAGTTTTCCAACCAGGAATCTCAGAGTGAAATCGCTCAAACATATTGGGTTTTAAATCGCTCTAGAAGTTGTTTTGTCCCTTCAACTTTCTGTTGAACTTCTTGCTGCTTTTGTAGCTCAATTTTGCTGCCAGCTTGCTCAAAAATTCTCTGCAAGGCTGTTTCTAAACCCGATTGAAGCTGAGTCACGTCGATCACAAATCTTTTGCTTAATGTCTGTCTCGGTGGTGTTCATATAGGTTCCATAGCTTCACAATTTCATTGCCACAGGATT
>JAAUOQ010000224.1 GCA_012034795.1 Leptolyngbyaceae cyanobacterium CRU_2_3 | reverse complement strand
CTGATGCCACAACCAGAACCCCTCCCCGCTGAAACCGAGGATACTGAGGCATAAGATGTTATCATGCCCGTTCGCTATTGAATACGCATTATGCCTCTTGCTCTTTGGCGATCGCTCTAGCCCATGCTTTACATCGCAACCGATCGTTAGTTTATGCCCGGTATCTACAACTTGCGACCGTCCGAGCAGATGGTAAACCTGCTAACCGCACGGTAGTATTTCGAGGCTTTTTAGACCCCACCAATCAGCTTCAATTCATCACCGACACGCGCAGTCAAAAACTGGAGCAGATTTCGCTACACCCTTGGGGCGAGGCCTGTTGGTATTTCCCCAAAACCCGCGAACAATTTCGACTCTTAGGAAAACTGAAACTGGTTTCAGCGGATCATCCTGATCCGACCTTACTGAAGGCACGTCAAACAATTTGGCACGATCTTTCAGATGCTGCCCGCAGCCAGTTTGTTTGGGCAGATCCTGGTGCCCCCAAAATCGATGCAGCGACTTTTGCTGTCTCGCCTCCCGATCGGCTAACGCCTGTACCTAACTTCTGTCTGCTGCTGCTCGACCCAGACCAAGTGGATCATCTGGAGTTACGAGGCGAGCCACAAAATCGCTTTTCCTATTTGAGAAAAGACAACCTAGAAACAGATGGCACAGAATGGTCAGTTCAGTTGATTAATCCCTGATAGGACAACCTGAGATTGAACCACTCTCAATGTTTCAATTGAGTGCTAACGAACTATTGGTCGCATCATTTTGTAGAGGCAGGGACTGGAGTGGGGTGGACTGTGACAACATCTGGTGTAAATGGTAGCGAAACTCTGGCTGAAGGTACTCCTGACGAATGGTATCCCACCCTGACATTGCGTCAGTCTGCTTTTGCTGAATGGCTGCCTGAAGCTCTGGCAGGCTATCGATTCTGCTGACACGCTTAGACAAGAGTTCCCAGAGAACCTGAGTATCTTGAAATTCTCCCAAACTGTCCTGAAGCGCTTTGATTTGTTTAATCCATTTTTGGAAATCTTTGTTGTAGAGTTCCGTAAAAAATTCAGCCTCGTAGCGAACATGCTTACAGACCTTCCGTAAATCATGTAAGATAACGCCGTTTGCGCCATTGGCTGCCTCAGTTGAAACGAGCCAACCAGGATGGAGCAACAGTTGGGAAAGAAGCGGGGTCAGAAGATCAGGCAGGAGAGTCATGATCGGGAGTGTCGCGATCGCCTGATACTGGGGTTGTTTTAGCCAATCTTGATAGGCTTGCTTCAGTTCTGCGTAGCGATCGCCAGTCAGTGCCGATTTCATTTTGCTAAAGGCTTTCATCCGCTGCTGTTGAAGGGTCGCAATCAGCTTTTTCAGCGGTTTCTGCTCCGATTTACCCAACTGAGGCCAGTAGTAATCTTGCAGACTGGCAATCTGCACATCTAGATCGCGGACTTCGCCTAAAACTCTAGCCAAATCCCTTAACTGCTTGGCGCTAGAAGCTTTAGGAATTTCCACCGCAGGTGCAAAGATCTGTAGCGCCGTCCGTAACCGCCGACTGGCAACCCGCATCTGGTGCAAAGGTTCAGGATCAGTATCTTGCAAAACAAGGTCTTCTTGTTTGAAAAGGTGATCAGTTTGTTCCTGGATCACCTGATAGGTGTACTCACCCAGTGTTAAATTTTCTAGTTTCTTTTCAAGCGTAGATGCGGATTCCTTCTTCGCTTTCTTCATAAGGTTGGTCGATATTTAAACTTTTTGAGTATTCGATCTTAACCTAAATTTAATAAAGGCTCAGCGCTTCATCAGTCAGAACTTTGCGAATAAGTTGGTCAATTCGGTCAATCATGCTTCGCAGGTTGTCTTTTGATGATTGCATGGGCTAACAAGGAGGGGGAGTCTACCTGCTTTTGCCACTCATGAAATTTCGCTCTTCCAAGCTAAGCTTTTTCAAGCAAAGAATGAGAACGATGGGTCTGGGGATCGTTGCGATCGCCTTAATTTTGTATGGCAGCTTCTTTTATGCCACCAAAATTGAGCCTAACTGGATTGCGATTAACTATGTGCCTGTGGCAATGCCGCGACTTGCGCCAGAATTTCAAGGCTACCAGATTGTTCAGATTAGCGATGTTCATGCCGATCGGTGGATGACGCAAGATCGCTTGCTGCATGTTGTGTCGTTAATTAATTCTCTCAATCCTGATGCCGTAGCAATTACTGGAGATTTTGTCACGCAGGATGCTGATGTTTATGATGCTAGTTTGACTACAGCCTTCCAGCGTCTCGCACCTCAAGATGTGACGGTTGCCGTTTTGGGCAATCATGATCAGTGGACAAGCCCAGAGGTAATTCGGCGGATGCTGAAGCGGAGTAACATTGTCGATCTCAGTAATTCAGTGACAACTATCCACCGTCAGGGGGCCATGCTGCATCTTACGGGGGTTGATGATATATGGACAAACCACGATCGGCTTGATCTGGTGCTAGAACAACTGCCCGCCGAAGGAGCCGCCGTTTTGCTAGCCCATGAGCCAGACTTTGCCGATACCAGCGCTGCTACGGGACGGTTTGATCTACAGATTTCTGGGCATTCTCACGGGGGGCAAGTCGCTGTCCCTTTTCTGGGCGCACCCAAACTACCCCTGTATGGACAAAATATCCTTCTGGACGCTATCAGGTCAGCAACATGGTGCAGTATACCAACCGGGGAGTCGGCATGGCACGCCCTCAAGTTCGGTTTAATTGCCGCCCCGAAATTACAGTTCTGGTTTTGCAAACGGTAGAGTCTTAAGCTTAGTGCGCTCTAAACCCGATAGGCTCCGATGGATGCAATCTGAAGCTGGAAAGATCCGGGCTGAAAGTGCGGATTGAGTCCGCCGTCATATTCAAATTTACTCAACATCAGTTGCATGGATGTAATGCGATCGGCCGCAAACGGACTGTTGCCTACTGTCTTAGCTCTAAAAACGGGAATCAGGGCTGCAAACGCTACGCGAACTGTAATCCAGGCATGAGCAACCGTATCAAACGAATAGCAGTAGGCAATGCCATCCCAGCGGGTTTCTGCCCGTAGCATGAACTTGTAGCGATTGCCATCCCCTTTGACCCGTAGCTCAATGCCGGTATAGTCCGACAAATCTAAAGATGGCTCAAAGTTGCGCGTGCGAACTGAGGCAAATCCACCAGAGTTGGCTGTTGAAACCTGTCCTGAAAAGCAAGCTCCTGCCACCCCAAACTGAATGCCACTTTGACTAACGCCCCCCATCACCACATCATCTAGCGCACCCCAGATGGCGGGTAGCATATCAGAGGGCTGAGTAAAGTCAAAAATTAGCCGATCGGTCGATGCTGAATCGTTGATCATGGGTGTGAATAGAGCGCTGTTGACTTTGGGATCTGGATAGCTGCCAAACCACTGCTGAAACCAGTTTAATCTACTCAAAAGCGGTACTACACCAAAGTAGGAAAGCGTTTTGACAAATCTGCATAGATCCCATCGGCTGGCGTTTTGCTGGCTCATTCATTTCTATATCCTGTTTATATCTACCTTGCTTATATCCTGACGCATATTCTAATGTTCAATGTCCATCAACAATTGTGATTGTATTGCAATTGTATTGCAATTGTATGATGACTCGTAAGGGGCAACTCATAATTCGTATGGTAGGTGGAAGCGCTGAAGCGTTGGAATGGGTTAATCTATATCCTTATTCCTGAAGTGACTGCATTCCTGAATCACTCATCCAGGTGGTGTGTCATTAAAAGCCAACCCAGGCTTTGCGGGTTAGTGCATTTATTCCTGAGTGGGCTAAAGAGGGCAGGGGCATGACATCAGCTCAGACATTTTTGCAAGCAGGGCTGGCAGCACTAAAACAGAAAGATTACGCCACAGCGATCGCTCACCTAGAAGCGGTGTGTCAAACTGACCCATCTGGCATAGATCCAGTGCTACAAGCCAGAGCACAAGCAGGATTGGTCAAGGCCTATGTTTGGCAAGGACGGATCGAGCCAGCGATCGCCATTTGCCAAACTCTATCGGATAGCCCCAACCCACAGGCTCGCACTTGGGCATCTCAAACCCTGGTGGATCTGCACCGTCGCTACCCGGCTGCCGTGGCATCTGTGTCTGCCCCTGCTGTATCTAACCCTGATGCGACCGGATTTATTCCCCTCTCACCCACCCCGACAAGCGCCAGAGAAGAGATTCCAGAAGAGAGTCCAGAAGAAACTGGGCATGAAGCTCAGCCCATGTCTCCCCTCTCTCATCCTGCTGTGCATTCCAAAACTCCCATTTCTCTCTCTTCTTCTCTTCCCCCTTCCGCTCTGTCTTCACCTTTTCCTTCCCCCTCTCCTCTACCCACCTGGAAACAGTCCAGTCGTGCCCAGTCCAGTCGTGCCCAAAAGTGGGGGAGTTTGGGAGCACTCGATCGCTCCACTCTCTGGGCAGTCATAGGCGGAACGGCGATCGCCCTCATCTGGTTCATGCGTACGCTGCCCCTGATGGTTCAGAATAGTGCCTACTGGATTTGCTTTCAAATTGCCCTCCTGACTCCGCTAAAGCAGATCATCTACCTGGTCAGACCCGCTAGCGATCCAGGCTGGGGAGTCGCGATCGCCTTGCTCATCCTCTTCGTGAGTTCACCCTGGCTTCTCGATCGGATTTTGCAGCAATTTTATGCGCTCAGACCTTTCAACCTAGTGAGGTTAGAGTCCCATAGTCCGGAAGCAGTTCGGTTGCTGAAGCGGGTTTGCAATCAACGCGGTCAACCGCTGCCTCAGTTAGGGTTGCTGTCCACAGTTGCTCCTGTTGCTCTGACCTATGGCTATCTTCCTCAAAATGCTCGGATTGTGGTGAGTCAGGGTTTACTAGATCAGCTTGAAGAGGATGAAATTGCTACCCTTTATGCAGGTGAACTGGGACATATTGCAAACTGGGATTTTGGGGTTCTATCCTGGCTGACCCTGGTGGCACAAATTCCCTATCTGCTGTACTGGCATGTGGCGGCTTGGGGCGATCGCCAGCACAATCGCCTCTTACAAACCCTGGCGATTTTAGTTTCGTCTTTGGGCTATGGGTTGTACTGGCTCTGCCGTCTGCCTGGACTGTGGCTATCTCGCTTACGGCTGTACTACAGCGATCGCGTTGCCGTAGAGTTGACGGGCAATCCCAATGCCCTGACGCGATCGCTACTGAAACTGGCGATCGGCACTGCTCAGATCATTCAACAGTGGGAGCACACCAGCGATCTTCTGGAAAGTTTTGAGCTACTCACACCCGTTGGTTATTGCAATGGACTGACCGTAGGTAGTATCTACGCTCAAAGTCAGGCTCAGAGCTACGCTCAAAATTCTGTAGTGCTGGAATGGGAGCGCAACAATCCTTACCGACATTGGCTAGCTGTGCTGAATGCTCATCCCCCGCTGGGCGATCGCCTGCACTTGCTTACCCACTATGCCCAACATTGGAGGCTTGAACCCGAACTCGATTGGCAGGCACAAGATGCTCGGAGTGTTTCCCCTACTAGAACTTCTATAGGTTTGCTCCGTCGTCGTAAGTTTTTACTGCAAGCGGCTCCGCTGATCGGCATATTGGCTGGGTCAACTATAGCGATCGCTCTATGGTTAATGGGCTGGCTGGCTGCCCGGATCGATTGGTTGGAGTGGACTTGGTTGGCGGGTGATCACTCTGTGCTGCTGGGTGCGGCACTCATTGGTTTCAGCATCGGCATGTTTGTTCGCATCAATGCTTTTTTCCCTGATATTCAGCGATCAAATCTCCTGATAGACCCGCCTCTGGCAGATTTGCTGGTTTCTGAAACGAGCTTACCTGTGAACAGCCAACCCGTTCGGTTACAGGGAATACTACTAGGACGACGTGGCATTGCTAATTGGCTCCACCAAGACCTGACACTGCAAACTCAAACAGGCTTGATTCGGGTACATCACACATCTCGTTGGGGAATTTTAGGAGATTTGCTCCCTCAGTCTCTGCGTCCAGCCGCTTAATGCAGCAACCTGTGGTTGTTACGGGTTGGTTTCGACGCGGCGTAACTCCCTGGATTGACCTGGAGACGGTTCAAGGTGTGGGGCGAGTTTTGAGAAGTGAACATCCACTCTGGTCTACAGTGTTGGCGCTGAGCGCGGCATTATTAGGCGTTTTGGTAATCTTCTTAGGTGGGGCTTGAGCCGTTTATTGCTCCTCATCAAAAAGCGCTTTTCTACCTTTAGAGGGACTTGGGATTTAGTAAAGCTGACTACACTTCAGCCCACAGGTCGATGGGGTTATTCATCTATTTGAGATAAAAATAAAGGGCGAACCGAAAACAGAGCAAATAGATGAAATTCAGAAGCTTACTGAAAAAGGTGGCAGCATCACTGTGCTGCACATTAACCGTTATTTTTGGATTGCAAATGTTACCGTTCTTAGGTAATTCTGAGGCGATCGCCGCTTCATTGAATAGTCAGTATATTGCAAGCAATTATCCCACTGAAAGAGCAGCCGTTAACAAAGCCAAAGAAGATGCAAAGTCCGCATTTGATCATGCTACTGGTTCTGGAAATGCCAACAGAATCGAAGGCAAGGCTGAACAGGTTTATGGCAAAGCCAAACAAAATTTGGGTACTGCCAAAAACAATATAGAAGGCGCTGCTCAACAGGCTCAGGGGAATGCTAAGGAGAGCGTTGGCAAAAGCCAAAATGCTGTCGAAAATGCAACTCATAACGTTCAAGAAGCGGCTGACAATGCAGTAGATGCTGTCAAGGACTTTTCAACTAGCCCTGCTCAACGAGTCTGTTTTCAATTATTCATTGTTAAACCATTCGTCATCAACTAAATTCTGGAGGATTTAAAAGTGAACTTCGACCGATTGAATGCTTTGTTGTCTCGCTCCGTCCGTTTTCTAACAATCGCATTTGCTTGCACCTTATTGTTATTCTCCAACGCAGTACCTGCCTTTGCCATTAGCAGCACCTCGACTGATCCCAGAGAAGGCACTGTGCATTTGGATGATATTCAGGCAAAATCTGAGG
>JAAUOQ010000223.1 GCA_012034795.1 Leptolyngbyaceae cyanobacterium CRU_2_3 | reverse complement strand
TCATTAATCTCACGATTACTGGCTTAGTACTGCTTTCCTCTGCCATTTTTGTGGCAGAAACCTACCCTATCTCTGCGACAATTCGGACACAGCTTGATTGCTTGAATCAACTGATTCTCGTGATTTTCACGGCAGAATATGGTTTGCGTCTCTGGAGTGCCGAGCACCGGCTGCGGTATTTTTCAGCCTTTATGCGCTGATTGACCTGATTGCAATTCTGCCGTTTTTATTCACAGTCATCGACATTCGCTTCATCCGCATCTTTCGGTGGTTTAGAATTTTGCGGCTAATACGCTATGTAGAAGGAAAAACCATCTTTGGATATGTCAGCCGCGAAGATAGCATCATTTTTGTGCGTATTTTGCTGACTCTATTCAGCATCATTTTTATCTATTCAGGTTTGATTTATCAAGTCGAACATCCTATTAATCCCGATGCCTTCGCTACTTTCTTAGATGCCATTTATTTTGCTGTAGCCACAATGACCACAGTAGGCTATGGCGACCTGACACCCATCTCACAATCGGGTCGGTTGCTTGCTGTCATGATGATTTTGACGGGCATTGCCTTAATTCCGTGGCAGGTAGGCGATCTGATTAAACAGCTTGTCAAGACTTCTAAGCGAAGCGCTGTCGAAACCCTTTGCGCCAACTGTGGATTAGCCACCCACGACGATGATGCACGCTTTTGTAAAATCTGTGGTAAGCCGATCGCCAGAGTTGGTGAGGTTTGCGAGTTGCCACCATACCCAGAGGTCAATGGGCAAGTAGATCCCATCAACACTCAGTAATCAGCAAAGCTCCAAAACCCCATTTGCGATCTACTGACACGACCTAAAACGGCTCAACTGATTCGATCTGCCACTCACCATCTTGACGAGTTAAATAATACCGAATGCGTAAGTTATCTGGAGTAATGCTGCCACTGTCGAGTCTGCCATTGGTATAAGATTCAATTTTCTCAGTGATGGTCGCCTCAACGGTTGCTCGTTCGGGTCTATTAGGCGCATCGGTCGGGCTTGAGAGAACCTCACTACTGGGAGTAGAGGTGGTAGTTACATCGCTGCCTGTTTGACCACCATCTGTTTGACCTCCCTCGGCTGTACTACTGGCTGCACTGGTATCCGCTGTACTCTCGTCAGTTTTTACTGAAGTAACCTGTAAGTTGGAATGCTCATATTTTAAGTAAGAGTTTCCAGCTTTTACTTGCTCAGCATCTGCTTTCCACTGAGACAGCATCGGTTCAGCCAAAATTCTATCCAACTGAGTCGTATCATGTGATTCTCCCATAGCCGCAGCTTTGGCTGACAGCCAGGATTCAATCACAACCTTCGACGCCCTCCTCCGTTAAAGCAACATTGGTTACCACTGAGGGGTTACCCTGTTGAGTCAGTTGCACAAATCCTGGTTCTGCCTTGGTGACGGCTGGACTTGCCTGGGGACGTCCCCCAAACAGCCGACTGACTAAAAAGCCCAACAGCAAGAGTCCTAACACGCCCAATGCTAAGAGGAAGAGAAGGCGATCGAGCCTAGGTGTAGTATGAGTTCGTCGGAGGGGAGTATCAGGCCGAACCACTCGCGTTGCTGGTGATGCAGAGCGATCGCCTGCATCTGCATCAGACACACCTGGCATTCTCAAGCCATTTTGTTCTTCTACAGAGGGGTATATAGTTCGCTCAGGTGCAGGAACTGCACCATTGTGGTTGTATCCCCCAGCATTGACAGTTGCAGTAGCCCCGCCAGGATTGCTTGTCGCTCCTTTTGCTGTCTCCTGAGTCCTTCCTGTCTCCTGAGTTCTACTCCACGAAGATGCGGAACTCACTTCTCGTCGAGTAGTGGCAGAGCGGGAAGGAGCAGGAAATGGAGACATACTCCACTGATTAGCCACTTCTGGTTCATTTGGCAATTCTTCTAAATAAGCCTGCACATCTTCATCGGCAAAATATTCTTTGAGAGAAGGCTGCTTTCTGGCCAGGTCGCGGAAGTGAGGAAAGACTTCATTTTGCAACCAGCGCTCGCTATATAAACAGAGTCCAGGTAACAGATCGGGTGAACCTTGGGAATGTTCTCGAATGAAAGCCAGTGAATCAAACTCTTGGCTTAACTCTAGCGATCGGCTGGCCTCATCCGTTTGCCCCAACAGTAAAGCACAAACCGCCTGTTCTAAATGCACATCTTGGCGAGCACCCAACCGCAGCAGCAGCAGCTTAGCGCGCCGAATCAAAGACGGCTGACGCTCGGCAAAGCCTCTTGCTAGCAGCGCATAAACTGCCAAATAGGAGGCCACGGCCGAGGGACGACGCGCCTCAGTTTCAAACAATGTTTGCTGTTCGATTGCCGTCAGATAACTGCGTAACTGCTGAATAAACCGTAAAAAATCATCTACCCCCAGCCCCGATTGGTCGTCCCCTGAGCCATCAATGCCGCCCCGATCGTGCAGCATATCTTCTAGCAAGCTCAATCCTTGGCGACGGGAATCTTCCCGATTACCGGGCATTGCCAATAGCTCCAGAATTCGATATGGGCGTAGCTTATAGAGATCTGATTGCATTTCGCCCCGCAAACTCGCAAAAATTCCTTCTCGTAGCAGAAGTTGCTGCCCTGTTTCCAGAGATTCAGCCGCGTTTTCATATTGCCCTTGTTGCCACTGTTCGCGCCCAAGCTCCAGACAAGCCAGCGCTACTGTCAATACAATATCCGCTGAGACAATTTCTGGATCGCCGAAATTACCGTTCTTGAGGTTAAGATTACCACCACTTAGATAAGGACGACCGAGCCGCAAGACTAATTCATACTCACCCAGTTCCAAAAGGACAAGTAGAGCACCAATAAATTGCAGTTCTGAAAGCTCAATAGTAGGAGTATAAGGGTCAGCCCCCAGCGATGGGTCGCGTACTATTGGACTGTAGGTACTCCCCTCATCTTCGTCCGATAGCTCATCAGGCTTGCCAACGTCTAGCAGCTCATAGGATTTGGCTAGGAAGCTGGCATCGTACTCGCGACGCCGTTCTGGGTTAGACAAGACAGCGTAAGCATCATCTAGGAGTTGCCGCCGCGACACGATCGCTGCCTCCGAGAATTCTCGCCTAGGAAGTTGCTGGGTGCGATCGCGGTGAGCCTGCTGAAGCTGATCAGCCGTCGCTTGAATTGGTAACCCTAAAATCCGGTAATAATCCAGCGGAATTCGCACAATTCCCATCCCCCGCAACTAGTAAATCTACCCAAACTCCAGGCTGTTTTTATTAGATCCCGCTAACTCCTCGATCGATGCAGGAAAATCTCTTTCCAAGCCTGTACCAAAATTCATCCCCAAGCATAGACAAAAATTGCTGATATTTACATAAGTTTTCCTTTTGGTAATCTGCCTCATCACCAATCTGTCTCATTGCCTGTATGCTTCGCCAAATTTACACTTGGTTATACTTCGGACTCTGGAGGAATGCAACTGCTAACCTGCACCAATAAGCTCTCATTGGGAATAATCATCCTGGGAATAAGCCAAATGTAATCTAATATTTAATCTAAATAATTTAAATCTATGTGTGCCCCATCCATATACGTCATTGAGAGGTAGCCGATTGTAGAGTACACCCTTCTAGAGGCTATTTTTCTAAAGGTTGCCTCTCTAAAGAAACAGATTTTAGCCGATCCCCATCCTTGATGGAGGCGATCGCGAGCTTTAATAGCGTTCTACGCGGGTTCTAACGAACGAGCGACTGAAGTCTTAAACCAGTAAAAATCAACTTTATCAAGGGTTAAGCTGATCTAACAATGATTTTTAGCATGGGTTTTAGCACCGTTATTCTAACAACAAGAGCAGCCCGACTTCTGGATCAGCAATTGCTACCAGGTTGGGATAGCCTCCAGGCAAACGGTCTAGCAGGCAAACGGTCTATAGCAATCTTCAACCAGTCATGAGACAACCCAAGAGGGGTTTGAGAACCGAGTCCCCCAGAAAGGACAGTCACCCGCTACTCCATTCTTACCCATCATTTGGAATTGCCATACGCAGGCAAACGGTCTAGCCGTTAAGTTGAAGATTTTAACTTATCAAACTAAACATATCGAATTGAATATCCCTCCGTTAAGAATGGGTTCTTAAGTATTCTTTAACCTTCCGGCGATCGTCAGTATACGCCTTTTATAAGGACTATCATGGGATATGCCATCCATTCTTGCCATAATGCTGCCGCGCTAAAAGTATTGCCTGGGGGGTGTTGCTAGCCTGCCTAGGAGGCATTAATTGCCTGGGAGGAAGTATTGGGAGGAAGTGTATGGGAATAGCCAGTCAAAATGGTTTTGTCAAGCGTCAACTGTGAGGTTGTCATCTATTCTGAATCCAGCCATCCCCAGTCCAGCCATCCCTAGCCCTGAGTCCTGGCTCTCTGTTGTCCGGTCACAGCAAGCCATTGCTGTTATCCGTGCTTCCAGCCTAGAGCAGGGTATTCAGATGGCACATGCAGTTGCCGCAGGTGGCATGAAGTTAATTGAGATTAGCTGGAATAGCGATCGCCCTGCCGATCTGATTGGACAACTTTGCAACCAGTTGCCCCATTGTTGGATTGGGGCTGGGACTTTGCTAACTCAGTTAGATCTCCAAGCTGCGATCGACGCAGGAGCACAGTTCCTGTTCACGCCGCACGTCAATCTAGATTTGGTACAAACCGCAGTTAGGCTAGAATGCCCGATCATTGCTGGCGCACTGACTCCTAGCGAGATTGTATCTGCCTGGCAGGCAGGCGCAACTTGTGTCAAGGTATTTCCGATCCAGGCGGTGGGAGGTGCAGATTATATTCGTCACCTGCGATCGCCCCTAGAACAGATTCCACTGATTCCTACAGGGGGTGTCACGCTAGACAACGCCACAGATTTTTTGCAGGCAGGGGCGATCGCAGTTGGGCTAGCAGGACACTTGTTTCCCAAAATGGCAGTGGCAGCAGGCAATTGGATGGAAATTACTCACAAAGCTGCTGACTTAATCCAGCGATTACAATTAATGAAAGATCGAGTGATTCAAGACCAACCTTCCTGTTAGTAGAAATAGCGTAAATTATGGATAGCTTTCTCTAAGGTGTGGATTGGCTTGATCCAGCTTTTGTATAAACAAAGTTTACAAACTTCAGGGCTAGAAAGTTTTTTGTGGCTGAATATACTATTCTAACTGAATAGCTTAAACTGTCTCAGCGTAAAGGTTGTAAGGTATTTACTCACTTAAAAATTCTCTATAGAGTTTTACCTCAAAAACTTTGCTTCAAGACTGATGAACGATAAATAATTGATTGCTCTAGTAATTGCTATGAAGTAAGCAGGGTACTCTAAGTTTTAAGTTGCTTAAAACAAAACTTTATAGAGCAACCGTTCATCTAAAAATCACAAGTCATAAGTAGTTAGATTTCTTTATGCACTTTACTAGCCCGGCTCATTTGAAACTTCGCAGTATTTTCCTCTCTAATTTTTTAATGCGAAAAACAACTCAATTTTCTGAATTTCTGACTCACGGTAAAGTGAGATGGGAAGACTGGGTACGCCGAGAAATTATTGATGATGATCCTTGGGATGAAGGGTCTTGAACTGCCAAAACAGCCCCAAATCACTCCCTATCAGAGCAACACTATCGAGCGCTGGAGAAGGTTGCTTTAACTCAAGCCAGCGATCGCTCTTAACCCAGTCAATCAACCTACCCAACTTACCCCGTCTTCCCACGATCTGCCGAGTTGGGCATATTGGTGAGTCTCTAAACGCGGCTGTTCTTCCCTAAAATGCATCTCGCTTCAACGTGTATCTACCCATCTACCCTTCACTTTGTTGGTTTACGCCCTTTGGTTTTTTGCCTCAAGTTAAGCGAATCTTGCCATCGCTGCGATTTACCAGATAGTTCTCTGACATAAATTTTTGCTCTAACTACGCCATAGCGCTCTCGCAAAATGTTTTCTAGCCGCTCGCCTATCAAATGGGCTACACCCATAAATTCTGGGTGCATCAGCAAATACATCTGGATAGAAATCTGGCGACCTAGCACCCCTTGAGATCGAACTTCATAGCAATCTGAAACGCCTTCAAGCTGTATCGCAATCTGGTGGAGAATCTCAGGAGCGATCGCCATTTGATAGGTCAAAGATGGCAACTGGCAACTCAGGATACGCCACAAGCTGGGAATTAGCATCAACGTTAGAAAAATCGCCATGAGAGGATCTAGCCAGGTATATCCCCGCGAGCTACCTACTAATCCCATCAGCATCAATATCGTCAACCAAATATTCTGTAAGATATGGTTGGCATTGTGACGTAGCGCTGGATTGCCTAGTAGGGTAGACTCATAGCGCTCAAATAGAACCAAGCAAAGATGTACCCCGACAACCAGCCCCAAGAGCAAGATCAAGGGTGGATTGACCTGCAAGTTGGATATGCCCAGAGGATTAGTCAGCATAGCTTGTAGATGAAATCCACAAACTGCCAGAAGTAGTGAACCCATAAATCCGAGGACGGCAACGAACAGCAACACTACCGCTGTATGGTGCTTGGTATGGGTCCGCAGTTCTTGACTGAGATTTCGCCTCAGTGTGTCCGTGGCATCCACACTAAGGATAATGCTGAAGCAATCTAGCAGGGTATGCAGTAGATCGGCGGCTAGGCTCAGCGATCGCGTTGTCCAGCTTGCCCAAAACTTTACTGCTAAAACCAGCAGCGTTAACCATAAGGTAACGAATAAAACCTGATAACTTGCGCGATAGCGGCCATCTAAATCTCCCATAAGGCAGAAGCTAGCACAAAACAGGCTTTCTAAAGTAGGGGTGGCAACCCCCAAGCCGGACTACAACGGGTCAAGCCATACTACATCGATTAAGCTCTCATCCGCCCATTTTGCGGAAGTCGAACACTTTAAAGCCCTCCATAATAAGCCTCTTAGTCATGATCAGCCTCGTCAACAACTCCGGGCTGAAGCCACGGAGCTTGCAGTTCAAGTTCCCGTTTCCGGGCAGACCGCAATAGGCACATTGACTGATGCCCTTTATATATTTTTTGCAAGGAGCGCTATGCTCATCCCTCT
>JAAUOQ010000222.1 GCA_012034795.1 Leptolyngbyaceae cyanobacterium CRU_2_3 | reverse complement strand
GCCTTACAATACTTTGATTTGATGAACGATCGCGGTGAGATCGTCCAGAAGTACCGTAAAATCATGCCCTGGACACCGATCGAAGGTTGGTATCCGGGGAACTGGCACCTATGTCTCTGATGGCCCAAAGGGGTTAAAGATCAGTCTAATTATCTGTGACGATGGCAATTACCCTGAAATCTGGCGGGACTGTGCCATGCGGGGTGCTGAACTGATCGTTCGTTGCCAGGGCTACATGTATCCTGCTAAAGAACAGCAGATCATGGTTTCCAAGGCAATGGCATGGATGAATAACGTCTACGTTGCCGTTGCTAATGCGGCAGGCTTTGATGGTGTCTACAGCTACTTTGGGCATTCCGCAGTGGTTGGCTTCGATGGCCGTACTCTCGGCGAGTGCGGTGAGGAGGAGAACGGCATTCAATATGCTGCACTGTCTAAGTTTGCCATTCGTGACTTCCGCAAAAATTCTCAGTCTCAGAATCACCTGTTCAAACTGTTGCATCGTGGCTACACTGGCATGATCAATTCTGGGGATGGTTCTGAGGGCATGGCTGAATGTCCTTATCAGTTCTATCGCGATTGGGTTCTCGATCCTAAAAAAGTGAAAGAAAAGGTGGAAACTCTAACTCGCCCCACTGTGGGCACTGAAGAGTGTCCGATTGAAGGTCTGCCTACACAGAAGCTCACTAGCATACCTCTAGAGAAGCCTCAACCTACAACGGTTCCGGTTTCTACTAACGCTTAGCCTAGTCCAACAATGCGTTAGTTTAGCTATCCTAGTGTGGACATTTTAGTGTGGGTGACTTGCTTGTGCAGGCATCTTGTTTCTACAGATAACAATCCTAAATCCAGGGATATTGGTGGGAGTCTAAACTCTGGCAATATCTCTGGACAAACTGCTAATTGAATCTAAATCAATTCTTTTGAGAAGACATTTGCAAAGTGCTGATGTCTATCCCAACTATCCCCTTAAATCTCCTTTCAATAATCGATCCTCTGAATTAATCTTAACTGGAGAGGAACCCCCCTATGGTTGACCAACAAGAAGCGTTGCGGATCAAAAGCGGCTAGAGGCTTTGAAGCGAGGAGGTGTTCATCGAATCAAAGATAAAGATCCCATGCCATCGGCGGTACATGTGGTTGGTGTAGGTAAAGCCGGAGCCGATTTCATCGCCCAAATGATTTGTCAGGCTCCAGATGATTTTTTGGAAGATAGACCGCAAGCGCTTCACCGCTCTGGCTGTAGATATTGGCGATCAGGATTTGTTACAGGTTGAGGCGCTTGCTAAAACCTTACCGAGCGATCGCACCCAGGTGAGAACTTTAGCGCTAGAGGTTCCTAGCCGTGATCAGTTGTTTGGTTCATTGAGACGGTATCGAGAATATCTTAAGCTGGAATATCCTCGGTATTATTGGAATCCCAATTATGAACCCTGGTTGCCTGACACCATTGAGATTCCTCAAGCAGGGGAGCATTTTCCACGAGCGATCGCCAAAGCGATCTATGGTAAAGCCTACTACGAAGGGGAGAGGTTACTCGATCAGGAGCTAGAGAAGTTCGCCAAGAGTGTTGATGCTACCACCTGTCAGTCTATAGTTTGTGTTGTTTTTGGTCTAGGTGGTGGTACTGGTAGTGGTATCGTCGTCGATCTGGCTCGACACCTGTCCAATGTTAATTCGACGTAGAGCTTTGGTGCTAGGAATTGGAATTGCCCCTTGTGACGGCGATCAGCCTTGCCATCAAGATGGCAGCCTCTTCCCCACGATCAATGAACTGGACTGCATGTTGGATCAAGACAAAAACCAGGGTGTTGTTCAAGTTTGGGGCGATTTGTATCGCAATCCCTTCACGGCTGGATTTTTAATGGTGCCTCAAAAACCAGTTTGGCAAGAAACCGCTGATCTGACAGCTACTCATCAGAAAGTTGACAGCGAACTGGCCTCCTTTTTGACCCGAAACCAGGGTCTAGATGTTTATGAGACGATGCGACTGCTAAATTGGGTTGGTGCGCCCCCGTCACAGCACATGGCGGCCCGGAGTCAATATGGCGATCGCTGGGCTCATATGTTTGGGTTTACCAACTTTGAGTCGGCAGTTGATGATCTGCCCACTCAGTTTGGCATCATGGCGGGTACTTTCAACCCAGACTTCTTTGAAATTCGGGTTTCGGCTGCGAAGGATGCTGATTTAGAGGATAAGCTCTCGGATTTGGTCAGCAAAATGAGCCAGTCGTTTTCTCCGATACTTGAACCCGAAGTCATCCACTCTCCTGGACGTGATAAAACTTACGTGCAGTTTGTCATCCCAGGTGCCAGGAAGACGAATCTAGATCTGTTCTTCGCAGCCCGTCGCATCTATGACGAACAGACCTGGGATGTCAAGCTGCTTCAGCATTCCTGGCTGCTTGAACTAGGTGTAATGTTGTCTGAACCTGCAATTCGATTTGAAGGGATGGCGGGTGAGTGTTTGTGGGGCTGCGCCTGCTGGATCGTCGTTCCCTACACCGCTATTCGTGGGGAAGATTTGGAGGATTTAAGGCAAAAACTGGAGCAGGTTGTCAAAGCGTAAGGGAGGTAAAGCATATGCCACTAGATTGGTCTGTGGTGAGTCAGAAGTACGGCAATGGTGCCGAGGTTCCGACCGTAGCAGGTAACAAAATTCTGCACATTACTGGGGTGGATGACGAGAAAATTTACATTAAATCTCCTCTCTGGGCAGCGAGTTTGAGCCGTTCCAACATCGAGAAGGGCGTGGAACTGATTGAAGAAGGGGTGATCGATCGCCAACCAGGTCAGTTCGTTGAAGATTACAAAGTCTACGTTGCAGATGAACGCGCTACTTCAGTTGCTCATATTCTCAAAGATTTAGGATTTCTGACGGAAGACAGGGGGTATTACCCAACCTGCTGATTTCACTTTGAGTTTTGCTGGATTTACTTGAATTTTACTGATTTCACTTCTAGCCTATATTTCATTTTCAGTCGATAAGTTTGCAATCTATCCAAAGGGGAAGCTAATTCATGTCAAAATCCATGTACCACAGTGCATCTGGCTCTCAATCGCCTCACTGTATCCACTTCTTAGGAATTGGTAAAACGGGCGCGAACATGTTGGACTCCATGTTGCGGCAAGGCGATCTGGAAGATCAACTTGAAGATCCGCGTGCCCGATTCACCGCTCTGCTGGTTGATATTGGCGATCAGGACATGTTTCAAGCCAAGGACTATGCCGAAGGGTTCCTAAAGCGACTGGAAGAGCGGGGCATTCCGTCAGAACGGGCCCAAATTCGATTTGCGCCTTTGGAGGTACCTACCCGCGATGAATTGTTTACCTCATTGCGGCGATACCGAGAATTTTTGAAGCTGGAGTATCCACGCTACTATTGGAACCCAAACTACGAACCTTGGCTACCCGATACTGTCGAGATTCCCAAGGCAGGCGAGTATTTTCCACGGGCGATTTCCAAAGCCATCTACGGTAAAGCTTACTACGATGGCGATCGCCCTCTGGAGAAGGAACTAGATGACTTTGCGAAGAGCATCGACAAAACCAAGTTGCCCTCTATGGTTCTCTGCTGTTTTGCCATTGGAGATGGAACAGGCAGCGGTATTGTGGTTGATCTGGTGCGTCATCTCTCTAATGTCAAGCTAGGCCGGCGCATCCCAGTGGTTGGCGTCGGTGAGTTGCCCTGTAGCGGCGACCCAGCAGCTTACCAGGATGGCAGTCTTTTCCCCACGTTTAACGAGCTAGATTGTATGCTCGATGATGACAAAAACGCGGGTGTAACCACGGTTTGGGGCGATCTTTACCGCAACCCCTTCACGGGTGGTTTCTTTGCCTTGGCAACGGAAAATTCCTATCAGCGGCTGTCGAAGTATACGGGTACGGGAGTGCCTAGTGAGCGCGATCGGATGCGACTGCAAGTGACCCATAAGTTTGTGGCTGATGCGTTTATGCGGATTGCCCTGGATGATTATGGGCGCACTATTTTCAAGGCTCTCAGACTCGTTGGACAAACCACTGCACCTCACGAAGCCATCAGTTCCAAAGCTCGTAACTGGACTCTGTATGATGTTGCGAAATTTACCCATCCTGCGGTGCAAGTGTTACCTGGTGAACCGTTGAGTAAGTGGCGCAGTGTGATTGGTGAGTGGATTGAACACATCCCTGACTATGCTGGTTTGAAGGAAGGCTTTAAGACTGACTATGCTGAATGCATTATCCATGCGCCGCGAGAAATGTGGAATAACAAACTAGATGACAAGTTTAAGGAAGTCGTTTCTACATTTCTGGTCGAGTCTGAAGATTCTGCCCTCAACATCAGCCACCGAGAATTCTTTGATCACTTGACTGCCTTTGCCGACATTATGTTGCCGGGGGTCGCCAAAACTGACTTTGTCTCATTCTATGAGAGCCGCGACTTATATGACACTCTCAGTTGGGATCAAAAGCTGCTCCACCACTCCTGGTTGATGGATCTGGGTGTGATGATGTCTGAGCCAGCGATTCGATTTGAAGGCATGGCAGGCGAATGTCTATGGGGTTGTGCTTGCTGGATCGTTGTTCCGTATGATCAGCTTCGGGGGGATGCTGTGATTCCAACATCACGGCGAGATATTTTAGAGCAAGGCATTGCCCCGATGACCAAAACAGTGGTTGCGATACCGGCAGATGCTCAGGCTGTGCGAGCGATCTAGACAAGCAATTTAGGTAGTCCTACGATGACGAGAGCGTGGGATGATGAGCATTTATTTCCCATGCTCTCACTCTTTTATCATCTGCCCTTCCTCGTTCTCAATCAGGAGTCGCAACGATGGTCATGCAACAGGTTCGAGGCAATGTCAATCAGCGCGTTCCGGTCACAGTGGTCACCGGATTCCTGGGTTCAGGAAAAACAACTTTGATCAATCATATTTTGAGGGAACAGCACGGTCAGAAAGTGGCTGTGATTGTCAACGAATTTGGCGAGATTGGCATTGACGGTCAGTTAATGGTGTCCGATGACGAAGAGCAGCTTGTGGAATTCAACAACGGTTGCCTGTGTTGTACGGTACGGGGTGATCTCGTTCGCACTTTAGAAGATCTCATGCAACGGGCTGATCTGGATGCTGTTCTCGTTGAAACTACAGGACTAGCCGATCCGGCCCCAGTTGCCTCCACGTTTATTGTGGCAGACGAGATTAAATCTAAATTTAATCTGGATGCATTTGTAACTGTGGTCGATGCGCCCAATCTTCAGCGCAACCTGATGGATAGCCACGAAGCTCAGGAGCAGGTTGCTTTTGCCGACATTATCTTGATCAACAAAACCGATCTGGTTTCAGCGGCAGAGATTGCGAATATTGAACAGCAGATCCGGGGGCTAAATCCTATCGCTAAGATTCACTACACGCAGTTCAGCGTGGTTGATCTGCCCTTGATTTTGGGAACAGGTGCATTTGATCTAGAAGCCAAGCTGCAGGTCGATCCTCTCTTTTTGGATGATCTAGAACATGAACATGATGCGGCGATTGGTTCCTTTGCGCTCACCTCAGAGAAACCCATTGATATGAATAAATTTATGCTGTGGATGAATGCGCTAGCCCAAGAAAAGGGAGAAGATCTCTATCGAACTAAGGGCTTGTTCTATGCCCAGGGTTTTCCAGAGCGGGTGCTATTTCAGAGTGTGCGGATGCTGACCTCTATGCGGCGAGACAGACTGTGGAAACCAGACGAAGATAAACTCACCCAACTGGTGGTGATTGGCCGGAACCTCAATCGAGATGAGTTTACAGAGGGATTTGAGAAGTGTGTTGTTTCCAGAAAATGATTTATCTTTTAATTCTCCTTTACTGATCTCCATCCTATGACATTTTTTTCTCAAGGAGTAGACAAAATTCGTGCTGGAGACTATGAGGGTGCCCTTCAGGATTTTGACCTGTTTTTGCAACTGAACCCTGATGATGCCAATGCCTACGGTCATCGATGTGTTGCTCGTTACAAGCTGGGAGACAAGTCAGGGGCGATCGCCGATTGCCAACAGGCTGCAATGCTCTATTTAAATCAGGGGAAAATGACAAAACACCAATATGCTTTAAACATGCTCAAAAGACTTCAAGCATAGAAGCAAATAACCCATTATCAAGTTCGATCGGTATTTAGCTGAGTGCCGTTGTTTTAAGAGTTTTGATAGAACATTTCTAAATCTCTTCACGATACGGTAAGCTAGGGCAACGACTCGGTTCTGGTGGTGAGCAGCCATCAGAGGAAACAGGGAAAGTGTAGTGTGATTCTACCGCTGTCCCGCAACTGTAATTGAGTGGCGGATTGTTGCCCTCATCAGCCAGGATGCCTGCCGATCGCAAGGCGTCTCTTTAGGAAAATCCCTCCTGAAAGAGAATCCCTAATGACATAGTCTTATCTGCGAGGTACAAGATGAAGACACGAAATCGGAAATGGGTCAGCCTGGGATTAATGGCTGGACTGAGTTGCTATATTTTACTGGGTTTAGCAGAGCCAGCCGCAGCAATGCACATTGCTGAAGGGTTTTGCCTGTGGAGTGGGCTGTGTTTTGGTGGGCAATCTCGCTGCCGTTTTTTTTGATGGGGCTGCGATCGCTCACTCGCATCACGAAACAAAACCCTGAACTGAAGCTATTGCTGGCACTGGCAGGAGCCTTTACGTTTGTGCTATCAGCGTTGAAGATTCCCTCGGTGACGGGTAGTTGTTCCCATCCCACGGGCACGGGCTTAGGCACCATTCTGTTTGGGCCGTTGACAATGACAGTGTTGGGCACATTGGTCTTGATCTTTCAGGCGGTGTTACTGGCTCATGGTGGCGTCACGACGCTGGGCGCAAACGTATTCTCAATGGCGATTGTTGGCCCGCTGGTGGCTTACGTCGTCTATCGCATGGTGATGAAAACGGGCAGGCAGAATTTGGCGGTTTTTCTGGCTGCCACCTTGGAAGATTTGCTGACCTACCTGACAACAGCTATTCAACTCGCCTTGGCTTTTCCCGCTGTGCAGGGGGGCTTCGATGACATCCTTTATCAAGTTCGTGGGGATTTTTGCGAGTC
>JAAUOQ010000221.1 GCA_012034795.1 Leptolyngbyaceae cyanobacterium CRU_2_3 | reverse complement strand
GGAGCAGATCAAGGGCCGTTAAATTGCTACACCTTGATAGGAGCAATCCTCGTGGTTAGTCTCTATAGCTATCAGTATGTTTTCTTGATGGTTAGCTCGGCTCTAGAGTTCGTTTCCTCGGAACTGGAAGATGCTGCGGCTATTTTGGGCGCAAACCCGCTTAAGACCACGCTCAGAATTACCTTGCCCCTTGTGTTGCCAACCATCATTTCAGGATTTATTCTGACTTTTTGATGGCGATCGCTCTCTTTGGTATCCCCACATTTCTGCTGATTCCAGCACGAATTAGCACAGTTACCATAGAAATCTGGCAGCAGCTTCAGTATCCTCCTAACGTGGAGCTAGCTTGTGCTTTCTCCATTTGTTTAGTCGTCTTCACTAGCGTAGCCTTATTGGTGCAGCGCCGTTTACTGTCCCGCAAAGGGTTTACAACTTTAACTGGAAAGGCAGGGCACAAACAACTAATTGATGTGGGAGGTTGGCGATGGATATTTCTAGGATTCTGTTTGTTAATGATTAGTTTGTCTCTTTTCCTGCCTGTCTATGTGCTACTCAGAACATCCCTATCAAAATCGTTTGGCCGCTCTCTAGAGTTGTCTAATCTAACGCTTCAGTGGTTTCAGGAAGCTTTATTTGAGCAACCTATTTTCCTTACTGCAACTCAAAATACCTTGGTCTATGCGGCGGCAGCGGCGACATTGGCAATGGTCATAGCGCTGATGGTCAGTTATCTGGTTAAGACCAAGCCTGTTGGGCTTTACAGATTTCTCGGTTTTATGCCTATGTTACCTGTTGTTATTCCAGGTATTGTGATTGCAGTCGGAGTTTTTTCAGCATATTCTCGACCTCCTCTCGTTCTCTACGGATCAGGAGCTATCTTGATTGCAGCTTTCACAATTCGATTCCTGCCATTTGCCTTTTCTAATTCACGAGACGTGCTCAGGAGCGTGAATCCTGAATTAGATCTAGCAGCTCGGAACCTGGGCGCAACTCAACTTGAAACTATCCAAAAATCACTGTTCCGTTAGTCAAACGAGGTTTAATTAGCGGTTGGTTACTGGTATTTATTCAATCTACTCGTGAGCTCAGTAGTGCGATTTTGCTTTATACCATCAATACTCAAATCATTTCAACAGTCCTGTTCCTGCAATGAGTGAGGGAAGCTACGAACGAGTGGCTGCGGTAGGCATCATCCTGTTAGTGCTCATTTTTGCAATTATTGGGATTGCCTATCAGCTTTTAGGACGTGACTTTATGCTGGAGAAAGTCTAAATGGCAAGCATTACGTTGAGCAACCTTACCAAGTTTTTCCAGAAGCATTGTGCGGTTGATCACATCAACTTGGAGGTCGCAGATGGAGAACTGATTGCTCTACTTGGGCCATCCGGTTGTGGGAAAACCACCACACTGCGAATGTTGGCAGGCTTTTTTGCGCCTGATGAGGGACAAATTTTGGTGAGCGATCGCCTCGTCTCTTCGCCTCAAAAGGTAGTTCCTCCAGAAAAGCGGAATATGTCGATGATCTTCCAGAGTTATGCAATCTGGCCTCACAAGACAGTGTTTGAAAATGTCGTGTTTGGTTTAGAGTTACGCAACATTGGACGTGAACAACGGCAAGTGCAGGTGAACCGGGCGCTGGAGATCGTTCACTTGGGTAAGTTGGCCAATCGCTATCCGGCAGAGTTGTCGGGTGGGCAACAGCAGCGTGTGGCCTTGGCACGGGCGATCGTTGTGGAACCGGATATTATGCTGCTGGATGAGCCTTTATCTAACCTAGATGCCAGTTTACGGGACGAGATGCGCAACGAAATCCGTAATTTGCACAATCAGACGGGATTAACTACCGTCTATGTCACCCACGACCAGAGAGAAGCCCTAGTATTAGCAGATCGGATTGTTGTACTCTGTAACGGCATGATTCAACAGGTTGGGACAGCCGAAGAAATCTATGAACGTCCAACCACAGAGTTTGTGGGTCGATTTATTGGACATTGCAATGTTCTTTCCGGCACTCTCTTGCCTTCAGGACAAATCAAACTGGCAGGCGGCTTATTCATTGTCTCAGACAATCTTGCCCTGGGAGTCACTTCAGGAGAGGAAGTAGCCGTGATGATTCGTCCTCATGCGATCTCGATGAGTTCAATCGATGTTTCAGCAGACAGTTCAAAGACCAATTGTTTTATGGCTCGCGTAGAAGACCATTTATATTATGGAGAATCTCGAAATTATACAGTTCGACTTGAAAATAGTGATGTTAGGTTGAACGTCACAACAGCACCGCATATTTTTCATGCAGTGGGAGAACAGGTGTACTTAAAGATGTCCGCACAGTTTTGTCGGGTCGTCCCCTCAAGTATCAAAACAACCCTGCCAGCGACTCAACGATCGCTTCCGAGAGTTTCGTAAATATTTCTAACTAACTGTTCATCGTGGCGTTCTTAATCTTGAATCCAATTGTTCAAGTTGGATGTAGTCTAAAATTAGATGTAGGTCAAGATTGCGTATATCAGTATTTATCAACATTTACTTTTAGATTTCATGGGATTGTTGTGTTGTGATTGTAAGGAGTAATTCATCTTGAGCTTTTCATATGATCCAATTGTCAGTCTCTACGACGCTAGCCGAAGTTTGCCCATCGAAGCCTCTCAACAAATAACCAATTGCATCCTTGATGTCGTATCTGCTACTCCAGAAACTGAATTTCTAGAGATTGGCATTGGTACTGGGCGAATTGCTTTATCCATTATTGAGCGTGGCTATGCTTATACCGGCGTTGATATCTCAGAGAATATGCTCAATGAGTTGCGCCGTAAATTAGCAGGTATTCCCAATAAGCTAACTCTCTTACAACAGGATGCAACTGCACTCTCTTTTGAGAATGACTCCTTTGATTGTGTCCTAACGGTACATGTGCTACACCTGATTCCAGATTGGCGAAAGGCACTGTCTGAATTCATAGAGTGCTAAAGCCAGGGGGACTGTACTTATATTGCTACGATGATCTGCGCTGTCATGGAGAAGCATTCCCCACTGCTTGTGTAGAACTTGACCAACAGTGGCATTCTATCCTTGAGAAGTATGGCTTTGGTGTGAGCGGGTTTGGCGCATCCCACGATGACGTTGTGGCAGCATTGTCTGAGCAAGGCGCAGAGATAGAAACCGTAGTGGCTGGCCGGTGGAGTAATCCTAGAACGGTGGGTCAATTCCTCAAACTCTATGAACAAAAAGCCTATAGTCTCTGCTGGAAAGTACCTGACGACATTTACCCTCAAGCAATCCAAGATCTGAAAGAGTGGTGTCAGGCAACTTATCAATCTGAAGATCATATTCTCTTGAGCGAATCACAATTTGAGATTACGGTGATTCGATCTTGGAAGTGATTCTTCAGATCGTGCTGAATAGCTTTCAACGATTTTTGTAATGTGTATTTTTACAGGGGTAATATGAGTACATTCAGGGATCACCTTTCGAGACGTAGGTTTTTAATCACGGCTGGCACCACAGCATTGGGATCTATTGTTTTAAAAGGGTGTACATCAAGCCAAACGGTCAGCCAGACCTCTACTAGTCCATCAGGTGCTTCGAGCCAAGCTGCGGGAGTCGAAGATGAAGCGACCCTGTATGAAGCTGCCAAAAAAGAGGGGAAGGTGGTTATGTATACTCCCCTCACTACTCAGGAGATCCTCGGTGAAGTCGGTAAAGCCTTTACCGCTAAGTATCCAGGTATTGACTTTGAAGGGACTCGCCTTTCGTCTCAAGTTTTGTTTCAAAAGGTGAACCAAGAGTTGCAAGCGGGGTTGCGTATTGTTGACGTGGTTGTGTCAGGCGACATCAGCCACTCCATGAAGCTGAAAGAGCAAGGACAATTCATTCAGTACACGCCTGCCAATAAAGAGCGTGTTATGGCTCAGTACCGCAATCTTGATCCAGATAATTACTATCACCTAGCTGGGTTTGTGCCTATCGTCCTTGCCTACAACACCCAAAAAATGACGGCGGCAGAGGCTCCCAAGAGTTGGAAGGATTTACTTCAAGACAAATACAAAGACAAGATTTCTACGGGCAGTCCTGCTGTCAGTGGTGTGCTGGGGGTTTGGGCTCTTTCGATGCAGCAAAAGTATGGTTGGGATGAATACATGGTGAAGTTTAGCCAGTTGAACCCGTTGCTGGGGCGTTCTTTGGCTGATGTCGTGCCAGTCATTGCCACGGGTGATCGATCGATCGCGATCGCCCCCCTACCCATCACCTTAGATCGCAAGGCCAAAGGTGATCCGATCGAGATTATTTATCCCACTGACGGAACGATTATGCCTCCTTGTACAGGTGGGATTTTGAAGACTGCTGCTCATCCTAATGCCGCTAAACTGCTGATGAATTTCCTGGGTAGCAAAGAGTATTGGGACCTGGTGGGTGAATACTATGAATACCCCATTCGGGATGATGGCTCCTTGAAAGGATTGCAGTCTTTAGATGCAGTCCAGGCTTATACACCCAAGTCTGAGGATATTCGGGATCAGGCTCCTGAAATAATCAAGAAATGGCGTGACTTGTTCGGTGTGTAGCTGGTTCTAGTTTCAGTAGATCGCCAATGGTTTTGGGGCGCGCGCCCCAAAAACCAGGATTTTGGAAGGATTATTCTTTGAGTTGGCAAATGGGTGAGGGCAAAACGGGTACAAAACGATAGCCAAACTTCGTATTGGGCTGACGTTGTACGATCGCCAACTGCATTTCCTGAATGCGATCGCCGATCGGGAAAACTGAATGGTGTCTGTAGCACCAGATGCTACAAAGCCAGGGGCAGAAAGCGTTTGCTGAATTCCAGAACGGGTAGGGTGGCGCTTTAGTCCCGCCGCCATTGCTTGGATGGCATCATAAGCCGTCACTGTGCGCCAATTGACGCTGCCTTGCCAAAGCTGTGCAGCCCGACGAGCAAATGCATCCTCTGCCCGAAACACCCAGGGCACTGCCACAACCATGCCTTCTGCGTATTGCTGTCCGTCCTGCAAAATATCATTGTCGTACATACTGTCTCCCCCAATTAGCTTAAAGTCTTGACGAGTCTCTTGAATCACCTCTAGAGTTTGCGGACGAGTTTTAGTATCGGGAAACATGGCTAATACTTTCGCTTGCTGCTGGTTGGCCGTTTCTAAGGTGGTTAAGGCATTGAACTGAGAACTAGCTGCCAAATCAAACTCTTGGACGACTTGTACCACTTGTCCACCGATCGCTCGATCTGCCAGTACCGCCCGAAATTCCTGCCTCAAAGATTGGCTATACACACTATCAGCCGCGTGGTAAATTGCAGCTTTGCTGGCTTTGAGGCTGGTTTTGATGTAGCAAGCCAGTACCTGGGCAGCAGAATGATCCGTTGGGACAGTACGAAAGATAAAGTCGCCCAGCGCTGAAATTTTGACAGCGGTGCTAGTGGCAGAGATCATCACGAGATGGTGTTGTTGATAGATCTGCCCTGCGGCTTCAGTGGTATCGCTACTAAAGTGTCCAATCACGCCCAACACATCTGGACGCTGTACCAGGGCAAGGGCGACTCGTTCAGCCATCACCCGATCATTATCGTCTCTGGCGATCAGCACCTTCAAGGGAATCCTTTGAGTCCCCTGTTGTTGATTCAGTTCAGTTTGGGCTTGTGCCACTCCCCGCAAAATCTCTCTGGCTTGATCGAGCGATCGCGTTGCAATAGGTAGCGCTACTGCGACCATATAAGACTTGCGACCCGCAATCCGGGCATTGTTCAAATAAATTAAGCTTTCTGGATCATTGGGATTGTTTTTAGAGCGATCGCAAAATCATGAGCAGCTTGGCGGTAGTCTGCTTTGGCGATCGCTGCCACTCCCGCTTTCTTGATGGCTGAGGCAGCATCAGGCAGCATCAGTCTTTCACCCACACTGAAATAATCTGTCGGAGCCGGAGAGAGGGCTGGGTTTGATGAAATCCGCAGCCGCAGCCCCATGACCCATCCCGTCGTCGAAGCCAAACCAGCCAAACCAGCCAGAACCACCCCCAGGGTTTGCAAGATCCTGCGGCGTTGGCGGCGCAACGATTGATGTAGGGCTAGCGATCGCTGACTAGCCGCCAGAAACTGTTGATCTACAAGACTGAGTGCTTTGTCATTTGCCCAAGCTAAGGCTTGCTGCAACGCTTCTCCTTGCAGTAATGCAGACTGATCTCGACGTTCAGAAGCGAGCCAAGCATTCAGGGCATGGGCGTAGGGACGCAGCCGATCCAGTTCTTGCTTGACCCAACGAAGATCAAAAATAGTTTGATAAATTTGGTTGTAAGGGCAGAGACAGCCCGAGCGGCGAACCGCAACACCCGATAGCCGCAGCAACAACTGAGCATTGCTATTGTCTGCTGGAATGCTTTGCTGCTCAAGAATTTGCTGATAGAGTCCCAAAAGCTGAATGTTATGTTTTTCATCCCACAGGAGCCGATCGCGGATTGTTTTCAGGTGTTCTGGATGGTCGTGGTCTTCCCAATGTTGCAAGATCTGCGATCGAACAATGGCAGCTACTGCTTCGGTTTCCTGCTGAGCCGGGATAAACTGTGCGGCATCCACAATCAGGCTACAGAGCTTCTGGATTAAAAAAGGTTGTCCACTTGTCCATGCCAGCACTTCCTGCAAGACGGCTTGGGGATTGCTGGCAATTTCGGTGAGTCCTGGCAGCAGGGGTGAAATTTCAGAGAGTTGAAATCCTTCCAGAGCGATCGCTCGGCCAATGCCAAACGGTGTCCGATGTTTGTCTGCAATCAGGTCATAGGGTGCGGCTACTCCCAGACAGACAAACGTTAAGCGGCGAGCTACGCAATTCACTGCTTGTTCCTCATGCCAGTTACGAATGAATCCAAAAAAGTCATCTTTGAAGGGAAATTTGATCATCTGTCGATTTCGTCAAAGAAGATCACCAGCTTTTGAGGAAATTCTACTAACAAGACATCTTGAATAAACTCACGCAATCGCTGACTGGGTAAAGGCGAACGTTCAGGCTGTCGCCACCAGGACGGAAAATCTATGGTTTGAATTCCAAAGACACGAATTAGCTCAGACACCAGACCGCCATACCACTTGTCGGCTG
>JAAUOQ010000220.1 GCA_012034795.1 Leptolyngbyaceae cyanobacterium CRU_2_3 | reverse complement strand
CTTGAAAATTGCTACAAGAAGAGTCGCTAGAAAATCTCCCAAACTCGATCTCCTAAGCTCGATAGCGATGAGCGTTAATTGGGGAACTCTAAAGTTAAATATGCTGCTTTATGGCAGTCTTAGACGCTTCGAGCCAATGGGCGATCGCTTTCCCAATGCTTTACAGGGTAATCCTAACGCTAGGATACTAAGGTTGCATGTCAAAATTTACGATCAGAATCTACTTAGAAACTGTAGCAAATCAAGAGTTCTGAAACCCTCAGATCGTGCTTAGATGATATGCAATCGTCAATATTGCTAAGTGTTTCCATCAGGTCAATAGTGCTGCATGAGACAAACGGGAGAGGTATCTGTTACTGCTATCCGAGACAGAAATCTTCGGCGGATGAACAGTCGAGGGTGGTTGCGTTGGCTTAACCTTCGTCCAGAGGAAAGTGAACGTACTTTTTTGATGTTTGGCTTCTATATGCTGACTTCGGTCGGCATCCTCTGGTTAGAAGTCGGTGTGGCAGCACTATTTCTAGATAAATATGGGGCTGAGTCTCTACCGTTGATTTATATTGCCAGTGCTGGCATTGGTACGGGGTTAGGCTTCATTTATTCTTGGATGCAGCGAGTACTGCCCCTACATCGCGTATTGGTGCTCACAGCAATTTTAATTGCAGCCCCATTATTGCTGTTTTGGCTAGGGCTAAGTCCGGCCTGTTGGGCGGATATACTATTTTCTGATGCGACTGTGGTTAGAAGCGATCTATGTTGTGAATGAGCTAAATACCTCCATCACGGCTAACCAGCTTTTCACAATTCGTGAGATCAAACGCACCTATCCCTTAATCAGTAGTGGTGTTTTGGCGGCCGATGTAGTCAGCGGTTTATCATTGCCCATACTACGCGAACTAGTTGGGCTGCCCAACGTCATTCTATTGGCGTGCTTTATGCTGTTTACAGGCGCAGGCATCCTGTACTATCTGACGCAGGAGTATCGCCAGTATTTCCCAGATTCTTCTCGCCGCCGCTCTCAAGAAAAGCCTTCTAACTTCACCACTCGTCGTCTGCAAGGCCCATTGCAACAGTATGTCAAACTCGTGTTTGCCTTCTTTATCATGCTGCAAGTGCTGGCACTATTGCTAGATTTTCAGTACCTCAGCCAGCTACAGCAGCGTCCTGATCTCAGCATTGAACAAATCGCAGATTTCTTAGCGCTGTTCAGCGCTATTTTAGGTTTATTTGAGCTAGGAGTTCAGTGGTTTCTCTCAGGACGATTCATTGTTTGGCTAGGAGTATTTGTCATTACGGGTTTACCCCCAGCAATGATTGTGCTGCTCAGTGTGCTAACGCTGAGTGGACTCATTAACCTATTTACAGGTGTCATTGTCTTGAAATTTGTAGATGAGCTACTGCGATATACGCTAGTCGCAAGTACAGGCCCAATTTTATTCCAGCCTATTCCAGATACCAGCCGGAGCCGCATCCAATCGTTAGTACGAGGGATTGCTGAGCCGCTATCTACAGGGTTAACAGGCTTGGGTATGCTGTCAACTATTTGGTTGTTACAGCACCTGGCTGAGTCGCCGCAGGATGCCTTTCAGCGTCTCCAAAGTTTTGTGTTTTTGGGATACACGATTCTATTTGCGCTGTTCTGGATGTTTGCCATTCTCAAACTACGACTGAAGTACACTGAAGTGCTGGTGCTCAGCGCTGAACGAGGTCAACTGAGCAACTTATCTGATGTAGATTTGCCCGCCTTTCGGCGAAATATTATTGAGGTGCTAAGTCGGCGTGGATTTGAAGAAGAGAAGAAATCCTGCATTGAATTGTTGACTCAAACCGATTCTAAAAATGCTGCTGAGGTCTTAGCTCCGTTGCTAGTCAAGCTATCTCCGGCTCGCCAGCATCAGGGGCTAGAGGCAATGTTGCAATATCCCAACTCTGCCTATTTAGAGCAGGTGCGATCGCTCACCCAACAACCGCTTGTTCCAGAAGTTTTGGCATTGGCACTGCGCTACATCTGGCTAACTGATCCAAATTCTGATATCTGTCAATTACGGGTCTACTTGCAACCCACGGTGGATGCAGTGGTGCGGGGAACTGCTGCCTCACTCATGCTACGTCGCGGTGATCCGCAGCAGAAAGCAGAAGCTACCGAGACTTTGCGCCGGATGCTGACCCATAAGCAGGAACGAGAGCGGGTCATGGGATGTCGGGCTTTGGGCGAGGCTGACTATATGCAGTCTCTACGGCTCCATATTAAGCCGCTGTTGCAGGATGAATCACTGCGAGTCCGATGCGCCATGTTGGAGGCCATTGCTGCTACTCACTCGGAGGATTTTTATCCGTCGCTATTACGGGGTTTGCGCTACAAATCGACTCGTGAGGCAGCCAAGCAGGCTTTACTCCGCTTGGACAATGATGCGATTCCATTGCTGCTAAATTTGGCAGAGGATGTTTATCAGCCGGAGGTGGTGCGGAGCCACGCCTGGATTACGATCGGGCAAATCAGCACACCAGATGCTCTAGATATTTTGGTAACGCGCTTGATGACAGCTTGGGGTTGGGATCGCTATATTCTTCTACGGACGCTGTTAAAACTGCCACAAGATATCGGCATTGAGGCTGTTTCGGACAATTTGGGACGGAGTGGCATTGAGACGCTAATTAACCAGGAGTTACAGTTTCTAGCGCATGTTTATGCCAGTCTGCTGGACTTAGATCCAGAACTCGTCAAGGGTGAGGAAGCCGACCTCTTGCGACGGGCACTCCGCGATGCGGAAACTGATGCAATTGAACGATTATTTTTACTGATGCGGTTCTTATATGACTCCAATACCATCCAAGCCGCTGCTTTTAATATCCGATCGGATTCTCGTGAGAGCATTGCTCGCGGTCTGGAAATTTTGGACAACACCTTGGGAATTTCTAATAAACAGGCAGTGCTGAATATTATTGATTGTCAAGGAGATGCGGAAAAACTCCAAAGCTTGGCAGAATTCCTCATTTACCGCCCCATGCGGCCCAACCAACGCTTGCGTTACTTAGTGGATTTTCGTCATTTCTTGCCGGATTGGGCGCTCGCTTGCTGCTTCCACTTGGCCCGACGCTCGCGTTGGAGTCTCACCCCTGAGCAAATTCTCTCCTGTTTACGTTATCCGACTGGCTTTGTCCGGGAAGCTGTACTAGCTTACTTAGAGGTTGTGTCTCCTATGGCTCTGCAAGACCTACTACCTACACTGAAAGATGATCCTGATCGCCTGGTGGCAGCCCAAGTCCACGAAATGATGTCAGAATTGGGACTGAGTGGACTATCAAAGCAATCGACCCCTGTATAGGGAGAAAGATCAATAGTTGTTCAGATCAATGATTAACAGTTACGTATCGCGCTTCATCTCTGATTGAGCTTTGTATGCCTAGTAGTATCGATCGCTTGCTGTTTGTCCGCAAAGTACCTATCTTTCAAGAGTTACGCTACGACTTTTTGATGCGATTAGCATCGATCATGGAAGAGCTATCCTTCCCTGCAAAACATACGATATTTACTCAGGGCGAAGTTGGGCGATCGCTTTATATTCTGGTATCAGGAACAGTGCGGGTTCATATTGGCAACCGGGAACTAGCCATTTTAAAAGATGGCACCTGCTTTGGTGAAATGGCAGTGTTTGACGCTGAACCCCGATCGGCCTCTATTACCACTCTAGAATCTTGCAAATGCCTGATGTTGACTCAGCAACAACTCTATGAAGCCATCGAAGAGACACCCGGTATTGCAGTCAATATCATTCGTCTTCTATCTCGGCGAACCCGCGATCTGATTAATCAGGGAATCAATGTACCCGCCGAAGAAACTCCAGCGCCATCGTCTTTGAGCCGCGATCGCCGGGCATAAAGCGGTCAGCACAATCTGGCTCATACTCACCGATCCTGTCCATATCGGACTAGTCCATCACATAGCTGTGTATCCTGTCTAACGCCTACTTAACCTATGAGCTTTGATCGCATTCCGCTTCAGCCTGGTCAAGAATCTGTCTGGGATTATCCTCGCCCACCGCGTTTGGAGGATTCGACCAAGCACGTTCAGATCATCTTCAACACGGTGAAAATTGCCGATACTCAACGGGCTAAGCGAGTTTTAGAAACCAGCCATCCGCCTGTATACTATGTGCCCCTAGAGGATATTGGGCAGGAGTACTTAATCCGAACGCTGCGGACTACTTTCTGTGAGTGGAAGGGGCAAGCGGGCTATTACACCATTCAGGTGGGCGATCGCGTTGCTGAGAATGCGGGCTGGTTTTACTCCAACCCCACGCCTGACTTTGCAGCTATCCAAGATTATGTAGCCTTCTACCCAAGCCGTATGGATGCCTGCTATGTCGATGGCGAGCAGGTGACGGCACAACCTGGGGACTTTTACGGTGGCTGGATTACCCGTGAAATTATTGGACCTTTTAAGGGGACGAAGGGAAGTTGGGGCTGGTAAAAGATAGTTTATCATTGCCAGCCTCTAGTCTCAACTTCTGATGAGTTGCCTGGCAGCCGATCGCAACATTTCCAACGGCACTTCATAGAAGTAGCGGCGATAGAATTGTTCTTCTTCAACAGCAGCCAGAAACGGCGTTACCCACCGATCGCTCTCTAAATCCAGTGCATGACTGCTGCTTTTAGAGTTTATAGCCTCATGCGCCATGGCCACACGGGCATCAGAACAGTGAACCGAAAACCCCATCTGTATCAAACTCTGTAATCCTACCTGTAGAGCGCGATCGCCCACTCCTAATTTCTCACAGATCTGAGTTCGGGTTGCAGTTTTACCCGTGCGGCTAAGATACTTGGCAATCCCTATAAGCTGCTGCCAAATTTCGATCGGCGGTTCGTTTTGAGGAGGGGGATAGGCGATCGCCAACTTTCGTTGAGTTTGGATAGCTTGGTGCATCCAGGCTTGTAGTTCTGTCCAACTGCTGGGGCACTCAGTCATCTTTAAAACGGCGTCAGTTGCAATTGCTGCTTGACCTGCGCGCCAGTCTAGAATCCAAGCGGTTGAGGGTTCTGTGTCCAGAGACTTCTCAGTCTGCTGCGGACGGACTGCTATTAAGCGAATCTCAAAGCGCATCTTGCGTTTGTGGTCTTCGTAACTGTTGAAATCTAGCTCGACGATCGCATCACACCGTCCAGATGGAATTTCGTCTTTGTAGTGTCCCCACCAAATGCCAGGAAAGCTGCGATCGCTCGAATCATCACAAAGCTCGAATTCGGTTTTGATATATCCATCCTGGTCGCCCTGAGAGGCTTTAATTTTTTTGTGCCAAGTTTTGATAAACCAACAATTCTGAATCAGCAGTTTGGGTACAGGATTGCCCATACCACACGGCTCTAATAGCCGGAGTTCTGAAAATAAGGCTTTACCCTCATCTTTGCAAAGATCGGCAACTTCGATGACCAAGTCGGATTGAATCATCGCCCCTGTCGATACTCCCGTCGTCAATTCCTGCTGCCGCAACTGGCGGTTAATGGACTCTGTAAATAAAGGAATGTTTTCCACAGGCAAACTCAAGCCTGCTGCAAACGGGTGCCCCCCAAAGCTACGCAGCAAATTGGCTTGTTGTTGTACAAGTTGGTAAAGATCGATTTGGTTAACTGAACGAGCAGAACCCCGCGCCAAGGGAACAGAGGGTGAAGCATGATCCAGTCTGGCAAGAAGAGGCTGTGTTTGACCAGATGGCGTTTGACCAGATGGCGTTTGACCTGTTTCCGGCTCTGCTACTTCCAGGCTCAGGATGATAGTGGGGCGACCCTGATCTTGGGCAATCTGTCCAGCCACCAGTCCCAAAATTCCCACCGACCATTGAGCATCTGCCAGAACAATCACACTCGTCGTAGACAGATCAAGTTGAGCGAGTTTTGCTTTGGCTTGCCGTATGACATCGCGTTGCAAGACTTTGCGCCGAGCATTGGCGAGTTCTGTTTCAATGGCTAGCTGATGGCAGCGGATTTTGTCTTGACTGGTTAACAACTCCACACAGAAGCGAGCATCTCCTTGCATCCGGCTAATTGCATTAATGCGCGGGCCCAAGCCAAAAGAAATGTCAGTAGGGCGATCGCCACTCTTACGGCACAACTCCAGTAGTTTAGAGATTCCAGGGCGTGGCGCTTGATCACCCCGATTCTTCTGGAGTTGTTCAATCCCTCGCTGAGCCAAATAGCGGCAATCCCCTGTTAGCTTCACCAAATCAGCAATCAGCCCGATTGCCACCAAATCCAGTAAATTTTCCAGCGGCTGTGGGGCAACTTCAGGTAGAGTCTCATAGAGTGCCTCAATTAGCTTGTAGGCAACTGCCACACCTGATAATTGAGCCAGAGGATGCTCAGCCGGAAAATAACGAGGGTTGATAATGGCTATAACAGGGGGGCGATCGCTCGGCAAAGTGTGGTGATCGGTGACAATGACGTCCATGCCCAAACGACCGGCATAGCAAATCTCTGATAGATCCGTGCTGCCATTATCACAAGTGATCACCAGCCTACAGCCCCAGTCGGCTAAAGTATCCAGACCGGCGATCGATAGTCCATGAGATCCGGTGAGCCGGTTAGGAATAAAGTACGTGAGCTGTTGATCTGTTGAAAAAATTGGCCTAATCCTTCCCACAAAACTGCTGTGGCTGTAATGCCATCGGCATCGAAATCTCCCCAAATGGCAACTTTTTCTGCCTGCTCGCGTGCCTGCAAATCCGGGCGATCGCCTGCTCCATCTCCTGCCCAAACTCAAATGGACTCGTGGGCTGGTAACAATCAGGATTCAGAAAACCTTTCAGTTGCTGGCGATCGCGAATGCCGCGTTGCCAGAGCAGTTGAGCAGTATGCCGCTCCGAGACCCTCCAGTAGATTGGCTGATCCAATCTACAAACTCCTCTGGCAATTCAAAACTGGGCTGAATCCGCCACTCAGACTGTTCGGACATAGAAATCGCGAATGCTACCTTCCAATTGTAAGAATTCTTACCTATTAGAGTTCTTATCGATCAGAATTCTCACACTCAGCGCTCTATTCGCCAGTCTTAAAGTTCGCAATTCGTATTTTTGTCTGTATTGTTATCCGTATTTTTGGATTGGAGGATCTTAGCTGGAATACCGACAGCCGTCT
>JAAUOQ010000219.1 GCA_012034795.1 Leptolyngbyaceae cyanobacterium CRU_2_3 | reverse complement strand
TTGAGTAGATGGTTGCAGGTGCGAATCAGGATAAAGTCATTCAGCCGTTGTTGACTGCCATCGGGCAAAGAATTTTGCAGGTGGTAGTAGAGTTGGTTGTTGAACTTGCGGTTGCCATACTCTGGATCTACAGAAGCCGTAATATATTGATACAAGTCATCTTTGAAGGAGCGGATAGAGGAGGCTGGCCCTACCTGAGTTAAAAAGTTAAGTGCAATATCTTTGTGAGTACGAGAACCCTCTACTTTGCCTACGTAGTGATGAATTGCTTGACTGAGTGCTTGTTCGGTGAGCAGCGTCGGATTGGCGACAGGAGGAATGATTCGTTGCGATTTGAGTGCGTTGGGTAGGTGAATCTGTTGCGATCGCCGCACTTGGTAGGTGACATATTGTGACAAATCGATCTCAAACTGCCTTTGTCGAACAGCTTGAATTTGATGAACTGTGACTTTTTGTTCCTGCGTACTTTCCTCACCTAACAAACAATGCTCATAAAGATATGGGTAGCGGCGGATCAGCGTTCCCAGCGGACGATGGCCGGCTTGAGACTCGGCGGCTTCTGTCAACACTTGAGCCAACCGACGCAGTGTCAGATATTGCTCGGTTTCAACAAACTGCTTTGTGAGATGGTGCAACCGCCTGACGGCTGGAGAATGGATAGCGCTAATCGAAGTGTGAGGAGGCGTTTCAAAGAGCTTCATCAGTGCTGGAACGGCCATCTGTGACTGGGTACGAGAGGATTGCCAACGGTTGATCAAAATATGGCAGCAGCGGTTCAGCACATACCGATAGTCTTCTACTGCCAGGTTAGAGTTTACAACTTTCTTTAAAGCCTGAGCTATTTCAAAGTCAGGATAGCCAACGCCGTTAATGAATAGCGTTTGAAACCGCAGAATCATTTCGCTAGGCGACTCTAGCTCAATCCAATAGAGCAGGTGGTCGTATAGCTTTTGCTCTTCCAATGTAATGGAACGGTTGTAACGACTCGTCTGAACAGTAGCCACGTTGATAGTTCCAGTATCTATAGAAAGGTTGATACACCCACTCATTCTAGTTTGTGAACCGCTATGTAAAGATTATCTGCGAGATAAACTCAGATTTAAAGGGGGGTTGAGACAAGAAGTTTTTGTACTACTTCGCACTACTCCGATCTGGTGTATCTAATGATACCTTGAAATAAACGGCAAATTGTGTAAGTAAGCGAACAAAATATTTTTCACATGACATAGCAGGTCTCGGCCCGAAATTGTAGGGAGTTTACGGTGCCCCCGATTTCGTGTAACTACTGAATTAACCCCTCTTCAGAACTAAAGCTTTGATAAAGCTAAGTAATTTCCATGAAGCTTGAATTTCTGGAAATTACCTGATTCTGTAGATCTAGCCGCCATCATTAATTTTGAAAGCCACGCTCAAGTAAGGGTTTCAAAATTAATTCACGCTTCGCCCGAACCTCACTGACTGAGAATCAGATCCGGGAAGATCCGCATATTTACACTGTATTTATGCTGAGATACCTCGTCATCTGAATGCAGATTAATGCACTGAATGCAGAAAAAGACCAGGGAGGGATATGTTATTGAGATACCTCCAGGGGTATGATGTCTGCTAATTCCTCAAGCCCGTTTCTCGGAATCGCTTCTTTAGACTTCTGTCTACAAATCGTCTAAAAAATAAAAAGTATTGGTATGGCTTGCCGTGTCTCGTTGGGTCAATTAATTAAGATTTTGGGTGCTACGTCGCTTAATTTGTCTGATGATATCTTGCCACTATTGGCCACAGGAATGGTAACTGACAGCCGCAATGTTCAGCCCACTCAAGTATTTTTGGCGTTGCGAGGAGAACGATTTGATGGGCATGGATTTGTACTAGCAGCAATTCAGCAGGGGGCGATCGCAGCCATTGTTGATCATATTGTTGATCAGTCAGTGTCTACTCATCTGCCCCTGATTTTGGTTAAAGATACCTTGCAGGCGTATCAGGCGATCGCCCGCTGGTGGCGAGATCAGTTCCAGATTCCGGTCATTGCCATTACTGGATCAGTGGGGAAAACTACCACAAAAGAGATGATTGCTGCTGTGCTCAGTACCCAAGGTCATGTCTTAAAGACTCAGGCAAACCACAATAACGAAATTGGTGTCCCTCAGACTTTGCTGCAACTGGAGCCTAATCACGACTATGCCGTGATTGAAATGGGAATGCGGGCATCTGGAGAAATTGCGCTGCTGACCCAGATTGCGCGTCCGGATATTGCGGTGATTACCAATGTAGGAACGGCTCATATTGGACGACTGGGATCAGAACAGGCGATCGCCAATGCTAAATGCGAGCTATTACAGGAACTTCGACCCACCGGTGTGGCGATTTTGAATCACGACAATGCTCGGTTGATCAGCACAGCAGCTAAAGTTTGGCAAGGTAAAACCATTACCTACGGCTTAGAAGGGGGCGATTTGCAGGGCGAACTAGTTGAACCAGGCATCCTACGAGTAGCAGGCATGACTTTGCCCTTGCCCTTACCAGGTCGTCACAATGCGCTGAATTATTTGGCGGCTCTAGCCGTAGCAAAAGCACTACACCTGAATTGGCTGTCCTTAGCGCAAGGCATATCAGTTGAACTTCCGAAGGGACGAGCACATCGGTTGGAATTACCCAATGACATTGTGATTTTGGACGAAACCTACAATGCAGGGCTGGAGTCGATGGCGGCTGCGCTCCAGTTGTTGGCAGAAACGCCAGGACATCGGCGCATTGCCGTTTTGGGCACGATGAAGGAATTGGGCGATCGCTCTCTGGAATTTCATCACCAGATTGGGACTTTGGCACGGCATCTAAATCTCGACCTATTACTCATCTTGGCAGAGGAAGCCGAAAGTCAAGCAATGGCATCTGGGGCAGATCCCCTCGCTTCGGAGCAGTTTTCTCACCCCGATGAAGTAGTAATACGACTGAGACAGATGGTGAAAGCAGGCGATCGACTCCTCTTTAAAGCCTCACGCGCAGTTGGATTAGATCGAGTAGTAGAAGCATTCGTGAAGAATGAAGCATGAGCACCAGGTTTTAAAAGCTTTTCAATAGCCCACACCTCCGACTTAATTCCATTACCATCAAAGAGGATATTCAGTTGAAGACTCATGCAATTTATTGATCAGGCGGAAGTTGAAGTTCAGGGTGGAAATGGAGGCGATGGACTGGTTGCCTTCCGCCGAGAGAAATATGTACCAGCAGGTGGACCGTCGGGTGGCAACGGTGGACATGGTGGTTCGGTGATTTTTGTGGCGGTAGAGCGTTTGCAAACTCTACTAGACTTTAGATATGCCCGTGTATTTAAGGCAGATGACGGGGAGCGGGGCGGCATCAAGAATATGACAGGCGCTTCGGGGAGCGATCGCGTGGTCGAAGTTCCCTGCGGTACAGTGATCTACAATGCTAAAACAGAAGAAATTTTGGGTGATCTGGTGGAGCCAGGGCAAACCTGCTGTGTTGCAAAAGGCGGTAAGGGCGGACTGGGGAACAAAGCCTTTCTCAGTAATCGCAATCGCGCTCCTGAAAGAGCTTTGCCTGGATTGCCTGGAGAGGTATGGTCTCTTCGACTAGAGCTAAAGCTATTGGCAGAAGTTGGGATTATTGGGTTACCCAATGCGGGCAAATCTACCTTAATTTCTTCTCTGTCTGCGGCTCGGCCCAAAGTGGCAGATTACCCATTTACAACCCTCGTGCCCAATTTGGGAGTGGTGCGGAAGCCAACAGGAGACGGAACAGTCTTTGCCGATATTCCAGGATTGATTGAAGGCGCGCACTTGGGTACAGGGCTAGGGCACGATTTTCTGAGACATATTGAGCGGACTCGCGTGCTGCTGCACTTGATTGACGTGACGACGGAAGATCCAATCGCTGCTTACACCACAATTCAGGCTGAATTATCTGCCTATGGACGCGGATTAGAACACCGTCCTCAGATTGTGGCAATCAACAAAATTGATGCCTTGGCATCTGATGATGCCTTGCCAGAAGCGATCGCGGCTCAGCTTCAGAGATTAACAGCAGATCCCATCTTTATCATCTCGGCTGTTGCCCGAACTGGCTTAGAGCCAATGCTACAAAAGGTTTGGCAGATTTTGGAAGAGAAGAATGAAGCGGATAGGACTGAGCTAGAGATGGAAACAAGTATGGCCGCAGGAGCAGAGTCGATTTTTGCAACGCGATCGCTGACTTAAAAAGCAAAAAGTTGAGAACCTATCAGAAATTTATTTTTACCAAATAAGGTACTTTTGGGCTAGGATGATTATCCAGGAATCAAATTCCGCTCTGGGCGATTAGCACAGTGGTAGCGCACTTCCTTCACACGGAAGGGGTCACTGGTTCGAATCCAGTATCGCCCATACGATTCAAATCCTTATACATCAAGCCCTGAAACGCTTTAACAGCACTCAGGGCTTGACTCTTTTTGACTATGGGTTACCCCAATCTGTGTAAAGATTGGTCATTTTGAGCCGCCTTTCACAAAATTTTGACTATGATTTGACTATGAACTCGCACACTTCCCCCCATAGTCATTATGAACAAATCTAATCCCTCGACGAAAAACGCGAAAGGCTCCGTCAGTATTGAGACATTTCAGGGACGTTTGCGGCTACGCTTGCCGCGTCAATTATTCGACGGCAAGCAGAAATATCTCACCTTGGGTCTGCCGGATACCGTGGTGAATCGGCGCTTGGCGGAAGCCAAAGCGATGCTGCTGGAAAGCGACATCAAGTTGGAACGCTTTGATTTGACGCTGGCGAAATATGGCGGCAAGCAAGCGCCGATCGTACTGCCGCTTGAAGTCGATGACTCGGAGGCGATTGTATCCAGTCTCTCCTTGCTAGAACTGTGGGCGCAGTATTTTGGGGATAAACGATCGGGTCTCAAACCCAAGACGGTGGAAAAGTACAACCAATTCACTCGACTCTTTGAGAAAGTTGGGGATCTGCCCTTGGACGATGCCTTGGCGATTAAGCAGAAACTAGAGCAGGTGACGACAAAATCGCGCACGAAGGATTCACTGATGTATCTTTCAGCGGCTTGTACCTGGGGGATTCAGCATAGTTTGGTGACACGCGACCCCTTTAATGGGATGTCATCAGCCATGCCCAGACATCGCCATATGGTTGACCCACAGCCGAATGCATTTACGGAAGAAGAGCGTGATCGAATCATTCAGAACTTCCAAACTGACCAACGCAAGGGGATGAGTTACCGTTCCTATGCGCCATTTGTGGAATTTCTGTTTCTTTGTGGCTGTCGTCCGAGTGAGGCGGTGGGCCTATGTTGGAAGCATATTGATCCGGATTTTAAGCAGGTGAGTTTTGAAGGTTCCTTGGTGCAAGTCGGTAATCAACGGGTGCGATCAGAGGGCAGCAAAAATAACCGGACTCGCAAACTGACCCTCTCACGTCGGTTGCAGGTACTATTGACGGCGATTAAGCCGCCAGCGGCAACGCCGGACAGTCTGGTATTTCCGTCCGTGGATGGTGACTCGATTAATTACCGCAACTTTTCACGACGGGCTTGGAAGGCGATCGTTGATCCGATTAAACTGGATACAACGCCCTACTGTTGCCGGGATACATTCATCACAATTCAGCTACTGAAGGGGGTTTCCAGTGCGGTGATCGCCCAATGGTGTGATACGTCCACCCACATGATTGATAAAAACTACGCCGACAAGCTCAAGCTCACCCAGCTACAACCGAAGGATTAAGCACGGGGTTCGAGTCAAGTTGTGTCCTATGCTTTCTTGCGTTTCTTGGGCTGCGGTTGGTTGCTCAACAGACTGGCTTGGTAGTGCGCGATCGCCTTTTGGTGTGCCGCTGGATCGGATTGATTTTGTAACCAATCTTGAATCAGGTCAAGGTTATAGCGAACACAGCGGCTGTTAATTTTGACCCAATGGATGCCTTCAATCCAGCAACCCATCGATCGATACTTTTTCAGGGTGGTACTACCGACTTGCAAACAAGCCGCTGCTTGCTTTCTGCCAACAAATTGAACCATTGGTTCCTCCTGATATTGCGTAAATCCGGGGTGGGTAGAAGCTATGCTCCGGCTGGTTATCAATCCTGGGCTAGTCGCAGGTCGGTTGTGGCGACTCGATGGGGTGGAAACGGTTCGTGGTTTAACGCGACTTGATGGCCATCGTCCAGTTTGCGGGTGACATGCGACAGCACAGAATTCAGCAGACTACTGATATACCGCGCTGGTAGCCATTTGCCCTCGCGCCAGATTTCCACTTTGGTTCCGGCTTGGTAGGTTACTTCTGGATTGAGTGGAAGCGGTGAAACTGGTTGATTTTCTGGCTCGTCAATTATGTCAATTGGAGGTTCAATCGTTGGCTCTATGGGAGTTACGGCAGATGACACGATCGGCAACTTCGCGTCATCAATATCAATTTTTGGTGGTGGCATGGCGGTATATTTCATCTCTGTGCCTTCACCTTGAACTTGGCCATAGCCTGTATTCGCCAGGGTTTTCATCAGTTCACGGATTTGGGCTGCGGCCATATTCCGCAGGGCACGGACACCACTTTTGAGTTTGGATGCGGTGGCTTCGCCCACCCGCTCAACGTACTTCTGGACTTTGAGTGCAACCGAGGCCAGTCCGGATTCCGGTGAATTATGGGTGTGAATGAGTCGATGTTGCCAGAGATAGTAGGCCGCAAGCTCGATCGCCTTCTCCATTGTCGTCGCATCAATCAACTGCGTCGGCTGTTGTTCACGCAAAGCGGCATTAACGATATGCAGCCATAGGGCTAATCGCGCCGTGTAGGCTTCGATTTTTGGATAGACGAAAACTAAGCCAGATGCCGTTTCTGCTTGTTGGGCATCGACCAATTGATGCTGCCAAGTTTCAAATAATTGTCCGGCTGCTGGGGTCAGGAAATAATCGGTTTTGGGTAGCTTTTCCAATGCACCGTACAGCCAGGAAAGTGCCTCGCTGACGCCTGTGTCAGGTTGTTCATCGATCGCCAAATAGCGCATCGGGGCATCAGCGGCACAGAATAACCAGCGACTCCAAGCGCCATTAAAATCCCGGTGGTCGCCCATTAGTTCGCCGAGGACTTCCCACTGAATTGCTCCGGTGCGACAGACGGCAGATTTGGGGAGAC